>NZ_PCZU01000201.1:0-4672 GCF_002887785.1 Rhodococcus sp. ENV425 | reverse complement strand
GATCGACCCGCCGTTCCAGCTGGTGCTCAGCGTCGCCATGCCCGTCGTCGCGGCCGTGTACCTCGGGGTTGCGGAGGCCGCGCACGCGCACGCGACCGCGCTCGTCGCCGGGACGCCGCGGGCCGGCGACCCGAGCGTGCGACGCCAGCTCGGCGTCGCGGCCACCCGCCTGCAGGTCGCGTCGTGGGCCCTCGACGGTGCCCTCGACGTCGTCGGCGACGACCCGGTGCCGTCGATGACCACGGTCGCCGCGGTGATGACCGCCAAGGCCGAGATCGCGCGGGCCGCGATCGAGGTGTGCGACCTGGCCCTCGACGTCGCCGGGGGCCGCGGCTTCTACCGGTCGAGCCCGCTCGAGCAGTGCTACCGCGACGTGCGCGGGGTCAAGTTCCACCCGCTCACGCCGGAGGAGACACTGCTGCTCGCCGGGACGCAGGCGCTCGGGTCGGCAGCGGCTACAGCGATCCCGCGAAGCGCGTGACCTCGGCGGCGAACCGCTGCGGGTCCTCGACGAACGGGCCGTGGTCGGTGCCCTCCCAGAACGAGGGCGTCGCGGTCAGCAGCAGCGACGCCGCGTGCTCGGCGGCCGAGACGTCGACGACCGAGTCGGCCGTGCCGTGCAGGACGAGCACGGGCGTGTCGAGGCCCCGCAGCAGCTCGTCGTTGCGCACCGTCCGCGCGAACATCGCCGCCCGCACGCGGGGCGGGGTGCACAGGCTGGTGCCGAACAGCGCCTGTGCCGCGACGCCCTTGCCCTCCCCGGGCCCGGTGAGGGCCGTGCCGAAGGCGCCCAGGGCGCGGATCGCCGTCGCCGCGTCCTCGGACATCGCGTCGGGGACGGCCGCGCGCATGGCCGCCCCGACCTTGCCGCCCTTCTCGCCCCGGCCGATGCTGGTGATCGCGCCGACCAGCACGATCCCGGCGACGCGGTCGGTGCCGTGGGTCGCGAGGTAGTCGCAGATCACCAGGCCGCCGTAGGACCAGCCGAGCAGCACCGCCCCGTGGGCGCCTTCGGCGTCGAGCACGGCCTGCACGTCCGCGGCCCACAGCTTCGACTCGTCGTATCCGGTCTCCGGGGCCCCGGAGTACCCGTGTCCGCGCAGGTCGACGGCGATCACCCGGTGGGTGCGGGCCAGCTCGTCGAGCACGGCCTCGCCCCAGCACCGCGACGACTGGGCCCAGCCGTGCAGCAGGACCAGCGGGCGGTGGGCGGGATCGCCGGTGACGCGGTAGACGATGGGGGTGCCGTCGGAGCTCTCGACCTCGCGGATTGTCATGCGGGTCACCCTAGCCGGGCGAGCCGGGCCACTCCCACCGCGCACGCGCATCCGACGAGCGCGGCCACCACCGCGACCCCGATGCCCGCGCTCGGCCCGGACCGGTCGATGACCTGACCGACGACGGCGGAGCCGACCGCGACACCGACCCCGAGTCCCGTGACCGTCCAGGTGATGCCCTCGGTGAGCCGGCCCGGCGGCACGATCCGCTCGGTCAGGGAGGTCGCGACGATCATGGTGGGGGCGACGGCCACCCCGGCCGACAGGTAGAGCACCGCGAGGGCCGGCACCGTGTCGGCGAGCAGCAGCGGCCACAGCAGGACCGCGACGGCCGCCGTCGCGCCGAGCAGCTGCCGCGTCAGCGGCGCCCGCAGCCGCACCGCCCCGAAGACGAGGCCGCCGAGCGCGGACCCGGTCGCGAACATCGCCAGCACCACGGTCGCGGCGCCGGGCGCGCCCCGCTCGGCGGTGAAGGCGACCCCGACCACGTCGACGACGCCGAAGATCGTGCCCATCGCCGTCATCGCCACCACCAGCACGACGAGCACCGGGATCCGCAGCACGCTCGCGCCGGGTGCCCCCGCGACGACCGGGCGTGCCGGGGGTTCGGTGCCGCGCTGGGCGGCGAGCGCGACGGTGCCGATCACCAGCAGCACCGCCCCGAGCAACGCGCCCGCCTCCGGGAACGCGGCGACGCTCAGCCCCACCGACAGCACCGGCCCGACGATGAAGCACAGCTCGTCGATCACCGCCTCGAGCGCGAACGCGGTACGCAACCCGTCGGTGCCGCGGAGCAGCTCGGTCCACCGGGCGCGGACCATGGCGCCGATCGTGGGCATCAGTCCCGCCGGGACCGCGCACGCGAACAGCAGCGCCTCGGGCGCCTCCCACCGCACCCCCGCCAGCATCGCGGCGGTCGCGGCCGCGCTGATCGCCGCGGCGACCGGCAGGACCCGGGACTGCCCGTGCCGGTCCGCGGCCCGCGAGACCAGCGGGGTGAGCGCCGCGTACGACAGCGCGAACACCGCGGCCAGGGCGCCACCGAGGCCGTAGTCACCCCGCAACTGCGAGAACATCGTCACGATGCCGATGCCGACCATCGCGATCGGCAACCGCGCGACGAACCCCGCCAGGCAGAAGGCGGCGGCGCCCGGCGCGGTGAACAGTGCACGGTAGGAGCGCATTCGTGCCAGCATGCAGTACGTGAGCGTGCTGGTGTGTTTCCATGCCCATCCCGACGACGAGGTGTTCACCACCGGCGGGGTGATGCGCCTCGCCGCGGACGCGGGGCATCGGGTGGTGCTGGTCGTGGCGACGGACGGCGCCGCGGGCGAGGTCCCCGACGGGCTGCTCGGTCCCGGCGAGTCCCTGGTGCAGCGTCGCCGCGCCGAGCTCGAGGCGTCGGCGGAGACGCTGGGAGTCGCCCGCCTGGTGCCGCTGGGCTACGCCGATTCGGGCATGGCCGGGGCGCCTCAGAACGCGGACCCGGCCGCATTCTGCAACGTCGACGTGGACTCGGCCGCGGCCCGGCTCGCGGCCGTGCTCGCGGAGGAGAGCGCCGACGTCGTCACCATCTACGACCCCAACGGCGGATACGGGCACCCCGACCACGTGCAGGTGCACCGCGTCGGCGCCCGGGCCCAGGAGCTGACCGCGCACCCGTCGGTGTACGAGGCGGCGATGAACCGGGACCACATCCGTCGCCTGCTCGCCGCCAACCCGGACGTGAGCCCGGACGCGTCGCCCCCGGACCTGGACACGTTCGGCCTGCCGGAGGCCGAGATCACCACCACGATCGACGTGTCCGCGACGATCCCCGCGAAACGGGCGGCGATGCTCGCGCACGCCTCACAGGTCGGTGACTTCGGGCCGATGCTGGCGATGACGCCGGAACAGCTCGCGAGCGCCTTCGGCCTCGAATGGTTCCGCCGGCGCGGCGCGGAGCCGACGCTGCAGGAGAACGCCCTGCCCCTGTGATCGACCCGACCGAAGAGGAGCGCGAATGGGCCACCACGTCGAGCTGAGCCGTTTCGTCGACGCACCACCCGACCGGGTGTGGCGGGTGCTGACCTCCGTCGACTCGGCCCCGCAGATCCTGAGCGGGGTGCAGGGTGTCGAACGGCTCGCGGGCGTCGGCTACGAGGTCGGCACCCGCTGGCGCGAGACCCGCACGATGTTCGGCAGGGCCGCGACCGAGGAGATGACCGTGACGGCCGTGGAGCCGGGGCGGCACACGGCCGTCGAGGCCGAATCCGGCGGTGTGCGCTACCGCACCGAGTTCGACGTGGCCCCCGAGCAGGCCGGCACGACGCTGACCGTGCGGTTCTCGGCCGACGCCGGCCGTCCGGGACGGATCCGGCGGGCGCTGACGGCGCTCGTCGCTCCCCTGGCCCTGCGGGCGACGCGTAAGGCGCTGCACCAGGACCTCGACGACATCGCGGCCGCGGCTCGGGCCGGGATCTGAGCGTCGTGTCGCTGTGCTCGAGCTACCGCGCCACCGGCGCCGACCTGCCCTTCGGTGATCCGCTGGCGGCGCACGACGTCGCGATGGAGGGGTACTTCTGGCGGTTCACCCAGCCCGGGACCGGACGGGTGGTGATCGCGCTGTGCGGCGTCAACCGGGCCGCCGACGGGTCGTGGGCGACCCTCGGCGTGGCGGCGCACCCGGGCGGATTCCTGCGTACGACGGCGCATCCGGAGGGGTTCGCCGACCCGCGGCGGCTCGGCGCGTCGGCGGGCACGGCGTTCCGCGGGGAGCCCGACCGGCTGCGCGTGGACCTCGGCGACGACGCACGCCTCGATATGCGGGTGACGGCGCCCCGGCCGTGGCCCCGCCGCCGGTTCGGCGGATCCAGCGTCTTCCACGCGGTCCCCGCGCTCAACCAGTACTGGCACCCGTGGCTGCTCGACGGGCGAGCCGAGGGCGAGGCCGTGCTCGGGGGCGAGACGTGGAACCTGGACGGCGCCCAGGTGTACGCGGAGAAGAACTGGGGCCGAGGCGGATTCCCGGAGTCGTGGTGGTGGGGCCAGGCGCACGGCTTCACCGACTCCGCCGCGTGCGTCGCCTTCGCCGGTGGGCAGGTCCACGCCGGACCGCTGCGGACCGAGGTGACGGCGGTGGTGGTCGCCCTGCCGGACGGACCCGTGATCCGGCTGGGCAACCCCGTGGTCTCCCCGGTGCGGGCCCACGTCGCCGACGAGCGGTGGTCGCTGTTCGGGCGCGGGCTGCGGTGGACCGTCGAGATCGAGGCGACCGCCCCGCTGAGCGCCGCGCACGTCCTGCCGGTTCCGCTGCCCCTCGAGCGCCGCAACGTGCCCGGCGCCCTCGAGCACCTCGCGGGCTCGCTGAGCGTGACCGTCCGCGACCGCGGCACGCTGGTCTGGGCGGACGAGTC
>NZ_PCZU01000200.1:2090-2687 GCF_002887785.1 Rhodococcus sp. ENV425 | reverse complement strand
AACAACGTCGGATCCTCGATGGTGCACCGGGGATCCTCCGCGACCGCCACGACGCCGTGCGCGCGCAGTTGCCGGCGCAGCCCCGCGCGCAGGTCCAGCCCGGGCGTGCCCCGCACGGTGCGGGTGGCGCTGCCGGGCAGGTGCGCCTCCACGTCGGCCTGCATCGAGGCGGGCACCTCGTACCGGCGTCCGCTCGCGGCGGGCCCGAGGAACGCGCCGATGCGCTCGCGGTGCGCACCGAGCTCGACCATCGTGTCCAGGACGCGGGGAACGATGCCCACGCGGGCGCCGATCCGGCCCGCGTGCACCGCGGCGATCACGCCCGCCTCCTCGTCCGAGAGCAGCACCGGCACACAGTCCGCGCTCAGGGTGACGAGCGCGAGGCCGGGCTCGCGCGTGACCAGGGCGTCGGTCGCGGGCACCGGGCCGTCGACCGGGCCGTCCACGACGGTGACGTTGCGGCTGTGGATCTGCTCCATCCACACCAGCCGCTCGTAGGGCTGCCCGATCGCCGCGGCGAGGCGGCGACGGTTCGCCTCGACCGCCGCCGGTTCGTCACCCACGTGGTCACCGAGATTGAACGAGTCGTAGGGCGGG
>NZ_PCZU01000200.1:0-2054 GCF_002887785.1 Rhodococcus sp. ENV425 | reverse complement strand
CCCGCCGCGCCCGGAGAGCCGACTGTGCCACCGTCACCGGCGCATGAAGATCGGCACGTCGACGTCGTCGTCGCCGTCCTCGTCGACCTCCACCGGCCGTGCCGGCTGCGCAGACCCGATCGGCGGCAGCGAACTGCCCGCGACGGGCTGCTGCTCACGCGCCGGCATCTCCTCGGCCCGCTCCCGCTCCGGGCGGCCGACGTCGCCGGCACGTCCCGCGCCGATGGTGCCGCCGCGCGTTGCGGTGGTCGGCGGGGCCGATTCCACGGGACGCCGCGCCGGGGTGCCGCCGTCGAACCCGGCCGCGATGACGGTGACGCGCACCTCGTCGCCCAGGGAGTCGTCGATGACGGTGCCGAAGATGATGTTCGCGTCGATGTGGGCGGCCTCCTGCACCAGCGAAGCCGCCTCGTTGATCTCGAACAGGCCGAGGTCGGAGCCGCCGGCGATGGACAGCAGCACGCCGCGCGCGCCTTCCATCGACGCCTCGAGCAGCGGCGAGTTGATCGCCGCCTCGGCGGCCTTGATGGCCCGGCCCTCCCCGCGGGAGGAACCGATGCCCATCAGCGCGCTGCCGGCGCCGGACATCACGCCCTTGACGTCGGCGAAGTCGACGTTGATCAGGCCGGGGGTGGTGATGAGGTCGGTGATGCCCTGGACACCGTTGAGCAGCACCTCGTCGGCGGAGCGGAACGCGTCCATGAGGCTGACGGCGGCGTCGCCGAGCTGCAGCAGCCGGTCGTTGGGGATGACGATGAGGGTGTCGCAGGACTCGCGCAGGGTCTGGATGCCCGTGTCGGCCTGGCCGCCGCGGCGCTTGCCCTCGAACGAGAACGGCCGCGTGACGACGCCGACGGTCAGCGCACCGAGCTTGCGGGCGATGCTCGCGACCACGGGCGCGCCGCCGGTGCCGGTCCCGCCGCCCTCGCCGGCGGTGACGAAGACCATGTCGGCGCCCTTGAGCACCTCTTCGATCTCGTCCTTGTGGTCCTCGGCGGCCTTGCGGCCGACCTCGGGATCCGCGCCGGCGCCGAGCCCCCGGGTGAGTTCACGGCCCACGTCGAGCTTGACGTCGGCGTCGGACATGAGCAGGGCCTGGGCGTCGGTGTTCACCGCGATGAACTCGACTCCCTTGAGTCCCTGTTCGATCATGCGGTTGACCGCGTTCACGCCGCCACCGCCGATACCGACGACCTTGATTACGGCGAGGTAGTTGTGCGGGGGCGTCATGGGCTCTCGCCTTCCTGAGAAATCGGTCACGCTTCGATCATCATCGGGTGAGGTACGGACAAACCCTCAACCACAGGTCGATGGTTATGTCAAGTATCTCGACTGCTGCGAAACGCTATGGCACGGTGGCGGCGATCCGCCAGCAGGCGCGCCGACGGCGGTCACGATTTTCGTCGCCGTGCCTCGATCGCCGTCCGCGCCGTCATCGCACCGTCGGCAGGTCGGGGCCCGCCACGTCGTAGGTCCGGCCGGGCTGGGTGAGCAGCGGCAGCACCACCTGAGCCTTGCGCTCCGAGCGCTCCACCCCTCCCCACACCACGATCCGGCCGTCGTGCAGCGTGAGCGAGACCTCCGACGCCGACGGAGCGGCCACCTCGCCCACCTGGACGCGCAACTCGGGCGGCAGCGCCTCGAGCACCTCGATCGCCGCGGCCGTCGCCGGATCGCCGGGACCGGGGCCGGGGGTGACGAGGCGCGGGGTCAGCATGGGCGGCGGCTCGACCGCGAAGTCCACCCCGTCCGCGTCGAGCGAGTGGGTGCCGTCCGGCGCGTCGACGAAGAACACCGCCTCCCGCTCGGTCACCGTGACCCGCACGGTGGACGGGTACACGCGCTGTACCCGCACCGACGCGGCCCGCGGCAACGTGGCGACCCGCTGCGCCGCCGCCGCGGTGTCGACCTGCAGCAGCGGCGTGCCCTCCGCCAGCTCGAGGCGGGCCAGCACCTCGTCCTGCGGGATCGCCGTCGCGCCGACGACCTCCACGTTGCGCACCGACAGCAGCGGCGACAGCCAGGCGGCCGCGATCAGTCCGAGCACGGCCGCC
>NZ_PCZU01000026.1:14936-21606 GCF_002887785.1 Rhodococcus sp. ENV425 | reverse complement strand
CCGGCGCCAGCGCGTGCGCCTGCACTGGGTCACCGCCGAGACCGCGCTCGCCTCCGGGGACTTCGCCACCGCCCGCCGTCATTCCGCTGCCGCAGCGGCAGGTGCCGAGCGCAGCGGTTCGGTCCGGCACCTGATCAAGTCCGACCTGTTGCAGGCCGCCTCGTGGACCGGCGAGTCCGATCCGACCCCCGCCCGCGACCTGTGCCTGGACGTGCTCGATCGCAGCACCGCGCACGGTCTGGTCCCGCTCCGCTGGGCTGCTTCGATGCTGTGGGACGGACTGGGGGGCGGTGATGCGGCCCGGCGCGTGCGCGACGAGTCGGCCGCCCTCATCGTCCGGCGCGGCGGGAGATTCGCAACGATCCGGGCCTAGAAGTCATCCGTGCGTCCGTTCCGTCCGGTCGTGTCGTTAGTCTGGGGGTGTTCCACTGCGAGTGGAAGCACACCCGGCCGGGGGGTCGTGTCACTTTGTAACGCCAGGACTTGCGCAATCGATGACTGTCATGGGTGAGGAGTTGGACTCCGCTGTCGCTGCGGCTGCGCAGGGGGATCGGACGGCTCTCGCTCAGGTTCTGAGGACCATCCGGCCCTTGGTCGTCCGGTACTGCCGGGCGCGGGTCGGATCCGCGGAGCGTGGCCAGCTCTCCGCGGACGACGTAGCGCAGGAGGTGTGCCTGGCCGTGATGACGGCGTTGCCGCGGTATCAGGACCAGGGACGCCCCTTCATGGCATTCGTGTACGGGATCGCGGCACACAAGGTCGCCGACGCGCACCGCAGCGCCGCCCGCAACCGGGCGGACCCGGTCGCGGAGGTACCCGAGTCGATGTCGCTGGACGACAGTCCGGAGGAGCAGGCACTCAACTCGGAGACGAGCCGGCAGATGAAGAAGCTGCTGGGCACGCTTCCGGAGAAGCAGCGGGAGATCTTGATCCTGCGGCTCGTGATGGGCCTGTCCGCGGAAGAAACGGCAGCAGCGGTGGGAAGTACGGCAGGGGCCATTCGAGTGGCGCAGCACCGTGCCATCGCCCGACTGAAGAAGGAAGTGACGAGAGCAGGTGAGAGAAATGGGTAGGAAGCACGGCGCGGATGACGATTTCTTCGCCGATCTCGCCGACGACGGCACCCCCGTGGACATTGCGGCAGTGCGCCGTGACGATGCCCTCATCGACGCGATCTCCGGGGACGGACCGGTGCCCACCGAGACGACCGAGGAATACGAGCTGGCCACGCTCCTCGCGGGCTGGCGTGCCGAGATCCTCGCCGACCCTCTTCCTTCCGAACCGGACCTGGACGAGATCGTCGCCGCGGTCAACCGAGAGATCGGTGCCCGCGACGCGCTCGCCGAGCGCCGGTCCCGCTCCCGCACCCAGCTTCGCCTGATCCGTCCCATCGCCGGTGCCGCCGCCCTGATCGCCATCGCCGTGGGCGGCGCGACCGCCGTCTCCTACCAGGCCGAACCCGGCGACCCGCTGTGGAGCGTCAAGCAGGTCGTCTTCAGCGAGCAGGCAGAGTCGACGGTCGCCCGGATCGACACCGCCTCGACACTGCAGGAGGCCGAGCAGCGGCTCGCCGTCGGCGACACCGAAGGCGCCCAGGAACTGCTCCAGTCGGCACAGGAGCGTTCCGGGTCGGTCACCGACGCCGGCCAGCGGGACCAGCTGGGCGACTGGATGCAGCGGCTCACCACCGAGCTGAGCCAGCTCCTTCCGCCGCCGCCCCCGCCCGTGCTGCCCATCCCCCCGGCCCAGTCGGCGCCGGTGGTTCCCGCGCCGGTGCCGACCACTGCGACCACCCCGTCGACGGTGGATCCCACGATCGCCGGCACGACGCCCGGGACGGGAACCGTGCCGCCGACGTCCACCGAGGAGCCCAGCGTCGATCTCCTGCCGCCGCCGACGTCGTCGCAGCCGGTGCCCACCCAGGAACCGCTGCCGGTCACGACAGAGCCGACAACCGGACCGACGAGCGCTCCGGTGACGACGGAGCCGACCACCGTGCCGACGGCCTCGCCGACGACGACCGCGTCGGCCTCGGCGCCGGCGCCGGCGAGTTCACTCGAACAGCAGTCGATCAGCCAGACGATCACCGTCGTTCCCCCGCCTTCCACGGTCGTTCCCCCGCCCTCCACCGTCGTTCCCCCGCCTTCGCCGTAGGCACGACGGGAAGGGCCCGCCAGGACATTCGTCCCGGCGGGCCCTTCCCGTCGTGCGGAGGCTTCTTCTAGGAGTCGAGGCCGTATGGGTCGACCGGCAGCGCCTCGTTCATCGAGGCGTCCGCGTAGCCGCGGCAGTAGTCCCACGTCACGTAGGCGTCGGGGGAGGGATCGTAGGCCGGCTCGTGCGGCCGGACCGTACCGTCGACGAGCAGCTGCAGCAGGTTCGCCCGCAGCATGTCCCAGTCGTGGTAGTGGTCCTGGTGGCAGTCCTCGCAGCACACCACCAGACCGCGGATGCCGCGCGGCGACAGCAGCGCTTCGTAGACCGCGAGGTCGGCGAGATCCTCCTCGACGGCCAGCCGTTCGGCAGGGTCGAGTGGCTGACCCGGCTCGATCGCGTCCAGTGCGGCGGACGGATCGTCGGGATCTCCAGCGAATGGGTCCGGTGGCAGACCGGGAGGCAACTGATCACGCACGACTCCACGGTACGCAGTCCGACGGGGTCTGCGCCAGCCGTCACACCGTGGACTTCCCGCGGGGCTTCGTGTACGCGGGCGGATCCACGCGTGCGGATGCGCGTGTGTGCCTGTTCCGGTAAACCGATACGATAGTCCACGAGCAGGGCATCGTTGCTCGGAGCGTCCGGGGAATGTGCGCACCGCTCACGCCATTGTCTTTCACGACATTGTGTTCCGTAATCACCGTTGCCGGGCCGGGGCCCACCCGCCCGCACCGTATCGACGCGTCATGGAGGGTCCGAACCGCATGAGTAGTACCGGAGGGCACGTGCATACCGGCGGTGACGACCCCAACAAGGTCGCCATGCTGGGTCTGACCTTCGACGACGTGCTGCTGCTTCCGGCCGCGTCGGACGTGATCCCGAGCCAGGTGGACACGTCGAGCCAGCTGACCCGGGACATCCGCCTCCGCGTTCCGCTGGTCAGTTCCGCGATGGACACCGTCACCGAGTCGCGCATGGCCATCGCCATGGCCCGCGTCGGCGGCATGGGCGTCCTGCACCGCAATCTCTCCGCCGAGGCGCAGGCCGCGCAGGTCGAGACCGTCAAGAGGTCCGAGGCCGGCATGGTCACCGATCCGGTCACCTGCAAGCCGACCGCCACGCTCGCCGAGGTCGACGCCATGTGCGCGCGCTTCCGCATCTCGGGGCTGCCCGTCACCGACGACGACGGCCAGCTCGTCGGCATCATCACCAACCGGGACATGCGCTTCGAGGTCGACCAGAACCGCCCGGTCTCGGAGGTCATGACCAAGGCGCCGCTGGTGACCGCGCAGGAGGGGGTCACCGCCGAGGCCGCCCTCGGGCTGCTGCGCCGCCACAAGATCGAGAAGCTGCCGATCGTCGACGGACAGGGCCGCCTGACCGGCCTGATCACCGTCAAGGACTTCGTCAAGACCGAGCAGCACCCCAACGCCACCAAGGACCGTGACGGTCGCCTGCTCGTCGGCGCCGCGGTCGGCGTGGGCGACGACGCGTGGACCCGTGGCATGACCTTGGCCGACGCCGGGGTGGACGTGCTCGTGGTCGACAGCGCCCACGGTCACTCGGCGGGTGTGCTCGGCATGATCGCCAAGCTCAAGGCCGAGGTCGGCGACCGAGTCCAGATCATCGGCGGCAACGTCGCGACCCGGGCGGGCGCCGCGGCGCTCATCGAGGCCGGCGTGGACGCCGTGAAGGTGGGCGTCGGACCCGGCTCCATCTGCACCACCCGCGTCATCGCGGGTGTCGGCGCCCCGCAGATCACCGCCATCCTCGAGGCCGTCGCGGTCGCCAAGCCCGCGGGCGTCCCGGTCATCGCCGACGGCGGCCTGCAGTTCTCCGGCGACGTCGCCAAGGCTCTCGCCGCCGGCGCCTCCACGGCCATGCTCGGCTCCCTGCTGGCCGGCACCGCCGAGTCGCCCGGCGAGTTGATCCTCGTCAACGGCAAGCAGTTCAAGAGCTACCGCGGGATGGGTTCGCTCGGCGCGATGCAGAGCCGGGGCGCGGCCAAGTCGTACTCGAAGGACCGCTACTTCCAGGACGACGTGCTCTCCGAGGACAAGCTGGTGCCCGAGGGCATCGAGGGCCGCGTGCCGTTCCGCGGTCCGCTGCAGCAGGTGACGCACCAGCTGATCGGTGGTCTGCGCGCCGCGATGGGCTACGCCGGTGCCGCCAGCATCGAACAGCTGCAGGAGGCACAGTTCGTGCAGATCACGGCGGCGGGTCTCAAGGAGAGCCACCCGCACGACATCACGATCACGGCCGAAGCACCGAACTACGTGGTTCGCTAGAGCACCGAGTCCGCGATCGGGCCCCCGCCGGAGTGTCCGGCGGGGGCATCTACCTGAGAAGAAAGGGACGCGCGTGCGCGACCTGGTTGAAATCGGCATGGGGCGGACCGCCCGACGCACCTACGAGCTGGACGACATCAACATCGTGCCGTCCCGCCGGACGCGCTCCTCGAAGGAGGTGTCGACGGCCTGGCAGCTCGACGCGTACCGATTCGACATCCCGCTGCTCGCCCATCCCACCGACGCGCTGGTCTCGCCGTCCTTCGCGGTGCAGCTGGGCAGGGCCGGCGGTCTCGGCGTCATCAACGGTGAGGGCCTGTGGGGCCGGCACGCCGACGTCGACGCCGAGATCGAGAGGCTCGTCGGCATCGCCGAGTCCGACGCGGACCCGGCTGCGG
The DNA here is from genome assembly GCF_002887785.1 of Rhodococcus sp. ENV425. NCBI lineage: Bacteria > Bacillati > Actinomycetota > Actinomycetes > Mycobacteriales > Nocardiaceae > Rhodococcus > Rhodococcus sp. ENV425. The sequence continues at coordinate 16,763 of NZ_PCZU01000026.1, read as the reverse complement.
CGATCGCCCACCTGCAGAAGCTCCACGCGGCCCCGCTGCAGCCCGACCTGCTGGCCGCCGCCGTCGCGCAGGTGCGCGACGCGGGCGTGACCGCGGCCGTGCGGGTCAGCCCGCAGAACGCGCGGGCGCTGACCCCGCACCTGGTGAAGGCGGGCATCGACCTGTTGGTCATCCACGGGACCATCATCTCCGCGGAGCACGTCGCCCACGGCGAGAGCGAGCCGCTGAACCTCAAGACGTTCATTTCCGAGCTGGACGTGCCCGTCGTCGCGGGCGGTGTGAGCGACCACCGCACCGCGCTGCACCTGATGCGCACGGGCGCGGCGGGCGTCATCGTCGGCTACGGCTCGACGGCCGGGGGCACCACCACGAGCGAGGTGCTGGGCATCGGCGTGCCCATGGCGACCGCGATCGCCGATGCCGCCGCCGCCCGTCGCGACTACCTGGACGAAACCGGTGGCCGGTACGTGCACGTCATCGCCGACGGCGACATCGAGACCTCGGGCGATCTGGCCAAGGCCATCGCCTGCGGTGCCGACGCCGCCGTGCTCGGGGCCCCGCTCGCGGTCTCGGCCGAGGCGCCGGGCCGCGGCTGGTACTGGCCGTCGGCGAGTGCGCACCCGTCCGTGCCGCGGGGCGCGCTGCTGCAGGTCGCCTACGACGAGCGCCCGGGCCTGGACCGGGTGCTCGCCGGTCCGTCCGACGACCCGTTCGGCTCGCTGAACCTGGTCGGCGGCCTGCGCCGCGCGATGGCGAAGTCGGGCTACTCGGATCTCAAGGAGTTCCAGAAGGTGGGCCTGACCGTCCGCGCGTAGCCGTCCCCCTCTTCCGCTGTGGCCGAATGTCACATCGCTTCGATCCGATCGACGTGATGTGACATTCGGCCACAGCCGTTTTCGGCGCCCACCTGCGGTTTCTAGAACTCGAGGTTACAGTTAGGGCACCCTTGTGGCAGTGGTCACAGCGAGTCTGTGCATACTGGTGAGTAACAACCAGCGTCATGGAGGTGTTTCGGTGGGTGAGCAGCGCGCGACGGACTACGACGTCCTCATCGTCGGATCGGGGTTCGGCGGAAGTGTAACGGCCCTGCGGCTCGTGGAGAAGGGGTACAAGGTCGGCATCCTCGAGGCCGGCCGGCGCTTCGCCGACGCGGACTTCGCCAAGACCAGCTGGGATCTCAAGCGCTTCCTGTGGGCGCCCAAGCTGGGGTGCTTCGGCATCCAGCGGATCCATCTGCTGCACGACGTCCTCATTCTCGCCGGCGCCGGCGTCGGCGGCGGATCCCTCAACTACGCCAACACCCTCTACAAGCCGCCTGCCCCGTTCTTCCAGGACAGCCAGTGGGCGCACATCACCGACTGGAACGACGAGCTCAGCCCGTTCTACGACCAGGCCCGTCGCATGCTCGGCGTGGTGCAGAACCCCCACATGACCCCCGCCGACGAGATCGTCAAGTCCGTCGCCGAGGACATGGGCGTCGGGGACACCTTCATCCAGACCCCGGTGGGCGTGTTCTTCGGTGAGCCCGGCCGCACCGTCGCCGACCCGTACTTCGGTGGTGTCGGCCCCGACCGCACGGGCTGCATCGAATGCGGCGAGTGCATGACCGGTTGCCGGCACGGTGCCAAGAACACGCTGCTGAAGAACTACCTCGGGCTCGCCGAGCGCGCCGGCGCCGAGATCGTCCCCCTCACCACGGTCACCGGCCTGCGCCGGGCCGCCGACGGCACATGGGACGTCGACACCGAGCGCACCGGCGCATGGAAGCGGAAGAACCGTCGCACCTACACCGCCGGGCACGTGGTGCTGGCCGCCGGCACCTGGGGC
>NZ_PCZU01000026.1:0-14901 GCF_002887785.1 Rhodococcus sp. ENV425 | reverse complement strand
CCTGCCGCAGCTGTCCGACCGGCTCGGGCACCTGACCCGCACCAACTCCGAATCGATCGTCGGTGCCGGCAAGATGCGCGTCGATCCGGAACTCGACCTCACCCGCGGGGTGGCGATCACCTCGTCGTTCCATCCCACCGCGGACACCCACATCGAACCCGTCCGCTACGGCAAGGGCTCCAACGCGATGGGTCTGCTGCAGACCCTGATGACCGACGGCGGCGGCCGTGTCCCGCGGTGGCTGAAGTTCCTCGGCCAGGCCGCGCGGAACCCGGTCCGGATGGGGAGGATGCTCAGCGTCAAGGACTGGAGCGAGCGCACCATCATCGCCCTGGTCATGCAGAACCTGGACAACTCGATCGTCACCTACACCAAGAAGGGCCTGCTCGGCCGCCGTAAGGTCACCAGCCGGCAGGGCCACGGGCACCCCAACCCGACGTGGATTCCCGTCGGCAACGAGGCCACCCGCCGCATCGCCGAGAAGATCGACGGCGTCCCCGGCGGCACCTGGGGGGAGATCTTCAACATCCCGCTCACCGCGCACTTCCTCGGCGGCTGCGTGATCGGGACCGACCCCGAGCACGGCGTCATCGACCCGTACCACCGCGTGTACGGATATCCGACGCTGAGCGTCGTCGACGGAGCCGCGGTCTCGGCGAATCTCGGGGTCAACCCGTCGCTGACGATCGCCGCGCAGGCCGAGCGCGCGGCGGCGCTGTGGCCGAACAAGGGGGAGCAGGACCTGCGCCCCGCCCAGGGCGAGGGCTACCGCCGGCTGGACCCGATCGCCCCGAAGAAGCCGGTGGTGCCCGCGGGCGCTCCGGGCGCGTTGTCGCTGCCGATCGTCGAGGTCCGCAGCGGCTCGACCTCCGGCGTCGCCTGACCCGAACCGCCGTTCGTTGGGCGAGGACCGGGCCTCTAGACTGTTCGGGTGTCGCAAACCCAGCAGTCCAGGCCGGTCCTCGTCGTCGACTTCGGAGCCCAGTACGCGCAGCTGATCGCCCGCCGCGTCCGCGAAGCGAAGGTCTACTCCGAGGTCGTGCCGCACACCACGACGGTGGAGGAGATCGCGGCCCGTGAGCCGCTCGCCGTGGTGCTCTCCGGCGGCCCCTCCAGCGTCTACGCCGACGGGGCGCCGCAACTCGACCCGAAGCTGTTCGATCTGGACGTCCCGGTGTTCGGCATCTGCTACGGCTTCCAGGCCATGGCCCAGGCGCTCGGCGGCACCGTCGCGCACACCGGCAACCGCGAGTACGGGCGCACCGAGATGTCCGTCACCGGCGGTGTCCTGCACGACGGCCTGCCCGCGACGCAGCCGGTGTGGATGAGCCACGGCGACGGGGTCACCGCCGCGCCGGCCGGCTTCGAAGTGACCGCCAGCAGCGCCGGCGCCCCCGTCGCCGCGTTCGAGGACCGCGCGCGCCGTCTCGCCGGCGTGCAGTACCACCCCGAGGTGCTGCATTCCCCGCACGGCCAGCAAGTGCTCAGCCGGTTCCTGCACGACATCGCCGGAATCCCCGCCGCCTGGACGGCCGCGAACATCGCCGAGGCCCTGATCGAGCAGATCCGCGAGCAGGTCGGTGACGGCCGTGCCATCTGCGGCCTGTCCGGCGGGGTGGATTCCGCGGTGGCCGCGGCCCTGGTGCAGCGCGCCATCGGCGACCGCCTGACCTGCGTGTTCGTCGACCACGGCCTGATGCGTGAGGGCGAGCGGCAGCAGGTCGAGAAGGACTTCGTCGCCGCGACGGGGGCCCGGCTCGTCACGGTGGACGCCGCCGAGACCTTCCTGCGGGAATTGGCCGGCGTGACGGATCCGGAGACCAAGCGCAAGATCATCGGCCGCGAGTTCATCCGCAGCTTCGAGGGCGCCGTGTCGGAGGTGCTCGGCGAGAACGCCGCCCACGGCGAGACCGTCGAGTTCCTGGTCCAGGGCACCCTGTACCCGGACGTCGTCGAGTCCGGCGGCGGCACCGGCACCGCCAACATCAAGAGCCACCACAACGTCGGTGGTCTCCCCGAGGATCTGCAGTTCGCGCTGGTCGAGCCGCTGCGCCTGCTGTTCAAGGACGAGGTGCGGGCGGTGGGCCGCGAACTCGGCCTGCCCGAGGAGATCGTCGGCCGCCAGCCCTTCCCCGGACCGGGCCTGGGCATCCGCATCATCGGTGAGGTCACAGGCGAACGCCTCGCGATCCTGCGCCGCGCCGACTCCATCGCCCGCGAGGAACTCACGGCGGCCGGCCTCGACGGACAGATCTGGCAGTGCCCGGTGGTGCTGCTCGCCGACGTGCGCAGCGTGGGCGTGCAGGGCGACGGCCGCACCTACGGCCACCCGATCGTGCTGCGCCCGGTCTCCAGCGAGGACGCGATGACCGCGGACTGGACCCGGCTGCCGTACGAGACCCTCGAGCGGATCTCCACCCGCATCACCAACGAGGTCCCCGACGTCAACCGCGTCGTCCTCGACGTCACGAGCAAGCCGCCGGGCACCATCGAGTGGGAGTGAGACGCGGCTGCGCCCTTCGGATCCGATCCGAAGGGCGCAGTGCGTTCCGGGGTGTCAGCGCTTCTTCTTGCCCGGCGCGAACACCAGGGCCGCGCCGACGACGACGGCGAGCGCGACGAGCAGCCAGCGGAATTCGACGTTCGCGAGCGGCTCGAGGGAGAACGGCCCGATCAGCGCCCACCCGCTGACCGCCAGCGCCGCGATCGCGGACAGCAGCATCAGGATCGACGGGCCCCGCCGGCGGGTGCCGGTCGTGGGGTCGGTGGGGTCGGTGTCGAAGTCAGCCACGGCGCACCTCCGAGTTGCCGAATGCGGTGTCGAGGTTCAGGGTCAGGACCGGTCCGCCGACGCCGTCGTCGCCGCCGTCGAGGCCCTGCAGCGTGCACGGGTTCGAGGCCCGCTCGGTGCAGACGACGTCGACGTCGAGGTTCTTCGGCAGCATGATCTCGGTGGCACCGAAGCGGGTCTCGACGGTGACGGTCTCGTCCTCGGTGAGTTCGAGCCCGCGCAGGTCCAGTTGCAGGGCACCCATCTGCACCGAGTACGCCGGCTGCAGTTCCGCGGCGGTGCGGGGCGAGTACAGCTGTTCCCCCCACGACGAGGTGTCGATCGGCCCGACGAGCGAGGCCAGCACCACGAACCCGAGCAGCGGGCCCGTCACCACCAGCAGTCCGTAGCCGCGGTGCAGGAACGCCCCGAACAGCAGGCCGAGTCCGATCACCGCGAGCGCGATCGCGCCGATCCGCGCCGGTGTGAGCCAGGCGACCTCACCCGCGGAGGCCACCGCGCCGGCGGCCGCCGCGGCGAGCACCGCCAGGCCCAGCACCGTCGTGGTGAGCCGTGAGCGGGGCTGTTTCGCCGGCACGACCGACGGCGCGGGCGCCGGCTCGGGCAGGTCCCAGGCGAACGGTGCGACGCCGAGCGGATCCCAGGACGGCGGCGTCGGGCGCTGCAGCAACGGATCCTGCGGGGGCTCCGGGTTCGCCTCGGGGGACTCCGTGCCGGCGGCCCGGGGCGAGTCCGGTTCCGGCTTCGTCCAGAAGTTCGGATCCGCCGGCGCGGGCCCGGTGGCGGCGGTGTGCTGCGCGAAGGGCGCCTGCTGGTACTGGCTCTGCTGGAACGGGGCCTGGAAGGGGTTCTGTGGGAACAGCTGCGGCGCCCCGGGCAGCGCCGGGGGTTCGGGCCGGCGCTGGTACAGCAGCCACAGGCCGCCGAGCATCAGCACCATGCTCACGAACCCGGAACCGCCGACCCCGGGGCCCATCGGGCCGAAGGCGCTGGCCGCGACCGCCAGCACCACCAGGAGCACCACGGCCTTGGTGCTCGATTCGGAGCTGTGCCCCCGGCCGACGAGGGACTCGGCGGGGGAGACCTGATCGCCGTAGCGCGGCAGCAGCAGCCAGCACGCCAGATACAGCACCAGGCCGGCGCCGCCGAAGAACGTGGACACCACGAACGCCACGCGGATCAGCACCGGATCCACGTCGTACCGCACGCCGATGCCCGCGCACACCCCGGCGACATGGCCCTGCCGTGGCAGCCGGACCGGACGGGTGCGCCACATGTCCGAGAGCTGCTCGGGGAAGCTTCGCGTGTTCATGCTGCACATCCTTCTCGACCGCCGCCCCGCCGCACATCAGGGACCGACCCTGAATTCTGCCGCTGCGCGCGGCCGCCGGCTCAGGGTTCGTCCCCGATGCCCGGGGCGGGGTGCGCGTGCCAGTATCGAAGGTATGCAGCCGGTTCCCTACCCGCACCTGCCCACCCCCCGCCTCGAGCGCCGGGTCGGCGGCCGGGTCGTGGGCGGCGTGGCCGGTGGTCTCGCCGACCACCTCGGGGTCGACGTGCTCAAGGTGCGGGTGGCGTTCACGGTCCTGGCGGCGCTCGCCGGTCTCGGCATCGTCGCCTACGGGTTGCTGTGGGCGCTCACGCCGCAGGGCTCGGACACCGAACCGCCGTCGCCCACCGAGCGGCGCCGGGCGCTGGGCCTGGCGGTCATCGGACTGGGCCTGGCCGTGGGGCTTTCGTGGCTGCTCAACGGCGGTGTGGGCTCGGTGATCGCGCCTGTCGTCGTGGTGGCGGTGGGCGCCGCGCTGGTCTGGCGCGAGTTCGACGCCGAGGGACCGCGTTCGGTGCTGGGCCTGCCCGCCCGCCCGACGGTGCTGACCTGGGCGCGGGTGGTCGGCGGCGCCTCGCTCATCGTGCTCGGGCTCGGTGTCGTGATCCTCGCCCAGGTCGACGTGGCGGCCCTGCGCTCGTCGGTGCTGGCGGTGCTGGTGACGCTGGTCGGGGCCGGCCTGCTGTCGGTGCCGCTGTGGGTGCGGATGTGGCGCGCGCTCGAGGAGGAACGCGCCGCCCGCGTCCGCAACGAGGAACGCGAGGAGATCGCGTCGCACCTGCACGATTCGGTGCTGCAGACGCTCGCCCTGATCCAGAAGCAGGCCGACAACTCGCAGGAGGTGCTGCGCCTGGCGCGCAGCCAGGAACGCGAGCTGCGCCGCTGGCTGTTCGGCGGCGGCGAGACCCCGCACACCAGCCTGGCCGAGGCGCTGCGCACCATCGCCGGCGAGGTGGAGGACCAGTACGGGGTCTCGGTGGCGCCGGTGATCGTCGGCGACGTGGTGCCCGGCGACGACGAGGACCTGACCGCCGAGTCGTTCACCGCCCTGCTGGGCGCCACCCGGGAGGCACTGGTCAACGCGGCCAAGCACGCGCGGGTGGACAGCGTGGACCTGTTCGTCGAGGTCGAACCCGAACAGGTGAGCGTCTTCGTCCGGGACCGTGGCGTCGGCTTCGACGAATCCGCGGTGCCGGAGGACCGGCAGGGCCTGGCCCGTTCGATCCGGGGTCGCGTGGAGCGTCGCGGCGGCCGGGTCGGTGTGCGCTCGAACCCGGGCAAGGGCACGGAGATCCGCATCCACATGCCCCGTGCCGGTGCCGGACCGGAGCGGACGACGACCCTAGAGTGGGAGGGCACCGACGCCCATCCAGAGGAGCAGCCCACTTGACGTCACTCGACGCCTCCCGCCGTTTCCGTGTGTTCCTGGTCGACGACCATGCCGTGTTCCGGTCGGGGGTGCGCGCCGAACTCGGCCGGGAGAGCGACATGGAGGTCGTCGGCGAGGCCGGCACCGTCGCGGAAGCGGTCGCGGGAATCGATGCCACCCGCCCCGACGTGGTCCTGCTCGACGTCCACATGCCCGACGGGGGCGGGGTGGCGGTGCTCGGGCGGATCACCGAGGGCCCGGTGTGCCTGGCGCTGAGCGTTTCCGACGCCGCCGAGGACGTCATCGCGGTGATCCGGGCCGGCGCCCGCGGCTACGTCACCAAGACCATCTCGGGGGCCGAGCTGGCCGACGCGGTGCGCCGCGTCGCCGGCGGGGACGCGGTGTTCAGCCCGCGCCTGGCCGGGTTCGTCCTGGACTCGTTCACCGGCCGCTCGAGCGTCCCCGAGCCGCCGCTCGACCCCGAACTCGATTCGCTCACCCCCCGGGAGCTCGAGGTGCTGCGCCTGCTGGCGCGCGGCTACACCTACCGCGAGATCGCCGAGGAACTGGTGATCTCGGTCAAGACCGTCGAGACGCACGCGTCGAACGTGCTGCGCAAGACCCAGCAGTCCAACCGCAATGCGCTCACCCGGTGGGCGCACCGGCGGCGGATCGACTGACCGGAGTTCCGTGCGTGGGCAGCCGCTCGGTCGATCCGGCCGCGAGCGCCGCCGCGATCATCGCCCCGGCGACGGCGGTCATGGTCGGGTCGCGGTCACGGGTGTTCTTCTCGGCGGACGGGCATGGCCAGGGTGGTCAGGTCGCCGGCGGCAGCGGAACGGATCACGACGGGCCGGTCGTAGGAGGCGATGTCCAGCAGCACCTCCGGGCCGACGGCAGTGTCGAGGGCGGCTCCCAGCCCGTCCCGGTCGAAGGAGAGATCCAGGTCGGCGCCGGTGATGTCGGCGGGCAGCACGCGGTCGTGCCCCCGGCGGCCGACGGTGAGTGCCGCCGCCCGCACGCACAGGTCGATCGTGCCGGCCGCGGCGTCGCGCACGGCCCCGGCCAGGGCGTCGCGGTGCACGATCACCCGCGTGACCGGTGGGTCGAGGGCGGCGAGCATGCTGCCGTAGTCGGGGAAGGTGCCCCCGACGGCCGGGCAGCGGTGCCGCTCGCCGTCCGCGCCGGTGAGGGTGAGCGCGCCCGAGTCGTCGTCGAGGGCCAGGCCGACGTTCTCGTATTCCCGCAGCCAGGCGGCGGTCCCGCGGAGCGCGGAGCCGTCGGCGACGGTGCGGAACGGGTTCCCGGTGCGGGCCGCGGCCGTCACCGAGCCGGTGGTCAGCCGGTAACGGTTCGTCGCCGTCAGGACCACCGCCCCGGCGTCGACCTCAACGAGAATGCCTGTCAGACAAGGGATTTCCGAATCCGTGGCGACGGACGGAAGGACGCGTTCGACGGTGTCGGCGAGGAGCCGGCCCGGCACGACGACCGTCGGCGGCGTCACGAGGCGGGCCTTGACGGCGGAGGCCAGCCGGGTCGCGCGCTCGGCCCGGCGATGCAGCTCGGCGACGTGTTCGTCGAGCAGCGCGGCACCGGACTCGGCATCGCCGTCGAGGATCCGGCCGACGTCGTCGAGCGGGACGTCGAGTTCGCGGAGCTGACGGATCGTCACCGCTCGCTCGCGCTGGTCGACCGTGTAGTACCGGTAGCCGGTGACGGGATCGACCACGGCGGGCACGAGCAGCCGGCAGTCGCCGTAGAACCGCAGCGCTCCCGGGGTGAGCCCGCTGAGCCGGGCCATGGTGCCGATCGTGATCAGGTCTGGGAAGGTGGTCACGGCCCCATCATCGAGCTTCGGCCGACCCGAAGGTCAAGCTCAGCTCACGACGACCGCGATGATCAGGGCCACGATCAGCGCGAGAACGAGCACGGCCACCATGATCGCCATCGCCATCGGTGCGAACGCCACGATCTTCTCCTGCGTGGTGCGCGGCGGGGGACCGGTGGGCCGCAGCCGGTGCAGCAGCTCCGCAGAGCGGGGCACGCCCCGCGGTGACATCGAGCGGGGCGCGCTGTGGGGAGCTGCGGGCAACCCGGTGAGGGTGCCCCCGGTGCCCGCGGTGCGCCGGGAACCGACGAGGGTCGTGGCGCGCCGCGCCCACACGGGGACGGTGCCGTCGGCGGACAGGATCGGCCGGCCGCGGAGCAGTGCCGGATCGGCGTCGGGCCCGAAGGCGACCGCGGCGAGACGGTCCCGGGCCTGCTCCATCGTCGGGCGGCGGGCGGGGTCCGGTTCCAGCATCGCGAGGAGGACGTCGGTCAGCGGGCCCGTCCGGGTCGGCGGGATGATCTCGGCGCGGGCGACGCGGTGCAGCAGGGCGATCGAGTCGGGGTCGATGCCGAACGGTGGCTGGCCCTCGATTGCGGTGTAGAGGGTCGCGCCGAGGGAGAAGACGTCGCTGGCCTCGGTGGGATCGCTGCCGCGGGCGACCTCGGGTGCGAAGAAGGCGGGGGTACCGGTGATCACACCGGAACGGTCGTGGTCGCCCTTGGCGCGGGCGATGCCGAAGTCGCTGATCTTCACGGTGCCCAGCTCGCGGCCGCGCTCGGCGACGAGGATGTTGCCCGGCTTGATGTCGCGGTGCACGATCCCGGCGGCGTGGGCGGCGGCGAGCGCGTCGGCGATGTGTGTGCCGATCTGCGCCACCTCGAGCGGCGGCAGGGTGTCGGCGATGTTCATCACCTGGGCGAGGCTGCGGGAGGGCAGATGCTCCATGACGAGCCACGGCTCGCCGGAGTGGAGGGCGACGTCGTACATGGAGATGGCGTGCTCGTGGGTGAGGCGGGCGGCGATCCGGCCCTCGCGCAGCGTACGGCGGCGGATCTCCTCGGCGGCCTCCGTGGGCAGGCCCACGGTCGAGGTGACCTGCTTGACGGCCACGTCCCGGTCGAGCAGGGTGTCGTGCGCGAGCCAGACCGCGCCCATACCACCGCCGCCGAGCTTGGAGACGAGTCGATAACGTCCGGCCACCAGCTGATCCGGGCCGACGACGCTTGCCGCTCGCTCCTGTTCCGCCACCTTGACGAGGGTAGTGGATGCCGCGGTGGGCCATCGCTTGACGGGCGCCCCGCCGTCGGGTCTACTGAACCTGTTCGAATACGTGTTCGAACAATCGCGTCTTCCCCGCGGTTTGTCGGTGGGCCGTGCTATACGCGGCCGGCGCAGGGCGAGGGGAGTTCGTGTGGGTGAGGTGGCCGAGTTTCCGGTCGAGGGCGGGTCGCAGGATCCGGCGGGGCTCCCCCGGCAGGAACGGCTCGAGGCGTTGCGGCGGCAGATCGCCGCGATTCCTGTGAGGGGGGAGAGTGCTCGTCCCCGCCCCGCCGAGCCCGCGACGTCCCCGGTGCCGGTCGACCGGCTGCTTCCGGTACCCGAGCCGCTCGCACGGCTGCTCCCGGACGGTGGCCTGGTCCGCGGATCCGTCGTAAGTTTCTCCGGGGCAATGTCTTTGCTGATCGGTGTGCTGGCCTCGGCCACCGCCGCCGGTGGGCACGCCGCCGTCGTCGGGCATCGCCGCCTCGGCCTGCTCGCCGCCGCCGAGATGGGGGCCGAACTGAGCCGGATCGCGCTGATCCCCGAGCCCGGACCGGATCCGGTGGAGGTGGCCGCCGTCCTGCTCGACGGCATGGACCTCGTCGTCCTCGGCCTCGGGGGCGCCGTGGTGCCGCCGGCGCGGACCCGGGCGGTGGTTGCGCGGGCCCGCAGCAAGGGCGCGGCCCTGATGGTCACCGACGGCCGGTGGGACGGAGCGCACGTGCGGCTCGAGGCCGCGGTGCACGGCTACCGGGGACTGTCGGCCTCGGCTCGGGGCAGGCTGTGCGGCACCGGGCTTTCCGTGCGCGCGCAGGGCCGTGCCTTCCAGCCCCGTGTGGCGCGAATAGACTTGTGTGCCGGTCGAACCGGAGTGGAGTGGCGCCCCGGAGAACCGGCGCGGGTGGGGAGTGTGCCCCGCCCGGCCGAGGTGGCGCGGTGAGCGAATCCGGCTGCCCGGCCCGGGTGGTGGCCCTGTGGTGTCCGGACTGGCCGGCGATCGCCGCCGCCGCGGCTGCCGACCTGCCGCCCACGGCGCCGGTGGCGGTGATCTCGGCCAACCGCGTGGCGGCCTGTTCCGCACCGGCCCGGGCCGCCGGCGTGCGACGGGGCCTGCGGCGACGGGAGGCTCAGGCTCGGTGTCCGGATTTGTATGTCGCCCAGGATGATCCGGGCCGCGATGCGCGGTTGTTCGAGCCGGTGGTGGCGGCGATCGACGCGGCGGCGCCCGGCGTGGAGGTGCTGCGCCCCGGTCTGGTGGTGCTCGCTGCACGCGGCGTCGTGCGCTGGTTCGGTTCCGAGGAGGCGGCGGCCGAGCGGTTGGTCGACGAGGTGGCCGCCACCGGCGTCGAATGCCAGGTCGGCATCGCCGACGAGCTGTTCACCGCGGTGCTCGCCGCCCGCCACGCCCGCCTCGTCCCGCCCGGAGAGGACGAGGAATTCCTTGCACCCCTGAATATTTCGGAGATCTGCGTGGAGCCGTCCCTGACCGCGCCGGACCGCGTCGACCTGGTGGACCTGCTGAAACGGCTCGGTCTGCGCACGATCGGGGCGTTCGCCGCGCTGTCGCCGACCGACGTCGCCTCCCGCTTCGGTGCGGACGCCGTCGCCGCGCACCGCAGCGCACGGGCACGGCCGCAGCGCCCGCCGTCCGGTCGTGCCCTGCCGCCCGATCTGGTGGTGGAGCGCCCCTGCGATCCGCCGCTCGAACGGGTCGACTCGGCCGCTTTCGCCGGCCGGGCGCTCGCCGCGCTGCTGCACACCCGGCTGGCCGCGGCGGGGGTGGCCTGCACCCGGCTGCTGGTGGCCGCCCGCACCGGCAACGGTGAGGAGCTGGCCCGGACGTGGCGCTGCGCCGAACCGCTGACCCCGGACGGCACCGCCGACCGGGTGCGCTGGCAGCTCGACGGCTGGCTCACCGGGCACAGCGCGACCCGCCCCACCGCCGGGATCGTGCTGCTGCGGCTCGAACCGGTGGAGGTGGTGGCGGCGGGGGCGCTGCAGCTGGGCCTGTGGGGCGGGGCCGGCGACGAGGACGAACGGGCCCGGCGCGCCCTGGTGCGGGTGCAGGGACTGCTCGGTGGCGAAGCCGTGCTGGTGGGGGTGCTCAGCGGCGGACGTGGCCCGCTGGAACGGGTGACCCTCGTGCCGCTGGGGGAGGAGCGGGTGCCGGCGACGGATCCGTCGGCGCCGTGGCCGGGTCGGCTGCCCCCGCCCGCCCCGGCGGTGGTGCTCACCACCCTGCCCCCGATCGCGCTCGAGGACGCGTCGGGCACCCCGGTGACGGTGACCGAGCGCGGTCTGCTCAGCGGCGATCCCACCCGGCTGAGCTGGGGCAGCCGCAGCTGGCGGGTGCACGCCTGGGCCGGGCCGTGGCCGGTGGACGAGTACTGGTGGGACCCGGCCGCGGCGCGGGCGGCGGCGCGGCTGCAGGTGCGGCTCGAGGAGTCCCGGGCCCTGCTGGTGATCCACGTCGACGACCGCTGGCATGTGGAGGGCGTCTACGAGTGAGTACCCTCGGTTGACGTGGAGACCAGTGTGCTGACGGCCGCGCCGAACGGTGTGGCGATCGCCTACCGGGATTCGGCTCCCAGGACGGGCCACCACCCGGTGCCGGTGATGCTGGTGCACGGGATGGGCGGCGACGGACGCACGTGGGACCGGTTCGCCCGGTCCCTGCTCGCGGCCGGTCGGCGGGTCGTCGCGGGGGACCTGCGCGGCCACGGGCGCAGCGCCCGCGCCGCGTCCTACCGCTTCGACGAGTTCGGCGCCGACGTGCTCGGGCTCTGCGAACACCTGGGCCTCGAGACGGTCGACCTCGTCGGGCATTCCCTCGGCGGGCACACCGGATCCCTCGTCGCGCAGCAGCGCCCGGGCCTGGTGCGGCGCCTGGTGCTCGAGGAGGCGCCGCTGCCGCTGCGCCCGGGCGATCCGCCGCAGGTGCTCGGCGGGCGCCTGCCGTCGCCGGCCGAGCTGTGGCACGCCTCGACGAGCCTGCTGCGCAATCCGCGCGCGACGTTCGCCTTCGACCGCTCCATGACCAGCTCGGCGCTCACCCAGTTCCGCGCGCCGAATCCGCGGTGGTGGGAACATCTTCCGCGGATCACCGCACCGACGATGATCCTGCGGGGCGGGCCGGGCAGCATGGTCGATCCGACCCGGCTCGAGGCCGCTGTGGACGTCCTCGGCGACGTCGCGGTCCACGACTTCACCTGCGGCCACAGCATCCACCGCGATCGGCACCGCGAGTTCGAGGCCGCCGTGCTGCCCTTCCTCACCTGAGCACTCGTTCCGCCACGACAGAGCTTCCGGACAGCGACAACCGTCGAGACGGTTGTCGCCGTCCGGAACCTGTTGCCGGTGTACCGACGCTATTCCAGCCAGATGCGGCGATCGAAGCCGCCGCGCTCGGCGCGCTTGGCGGTGGCCGCGGCAGCCACCTCCTCGGCGGCGATCCCGAACGCGGCGAGCAGGGACGTGAACACCTCGTGCACGTCGGCGAGTTCGCCGAGCCGCTCGTCGCCGTTGTGCGCTTCCCGCAGCTCGTGTGCTTCCTCGACCAGCTTGTCGAGCAGGGCGCTGCGGTACTCGTCCCGATCGAGTACACGGGTGCGCGCCACCCGGCCGTCGGCCTCGATGATGTCGGGAATCCGGTCGCGGACCAGCTTGCCCATCATGATTCCTCCCGCTGCGCTACCGTGGCGGGGTGGACGGTACCGGACCACCCACGGACGCCCTCGCGCTCGGTCAGCGCGTCGTCGCCGTCCTCGAGACCGGTGCCCGGACCGCCACTTACAAGCTTGCGACCCTTTCGGCACTTGTCGGCTTCTGCGTCGAACATCTGCCGGCGGACCCGGCCGCGGCACTCGACGTGCCGATCGACGCCCTGGCCGAGCGGGTGATCGACCTGTACTGGCCCCAGGTCCGTCCGTTCGACGGGCACCGGTTGCGCCAGTCCTCGCAGCCGAAGGCTCGGATCCTGACGGCGGTGGAGGTGCTGCGCGGTGCGGCGAACGCCGGCGGGGTGGTCGGCCTGTCCATCGCGAGGCTGCGGATGCCCGACTTGTACCGCGAGGCTGTCGCGGAGGTCGCGCTCACACTGGCGCAGCAACCGCTGTACCGGCTGCAGCGGCTACCGGGTGGACGTGGCGAACCGTTCCTCTACGACGACTCCTGGTTGCACTCCGGAATCACCCGAGCGGCGATTGCCCGGCACGGTGGCGTAATCCGCCTGTTTCCGGGGGTCGCGGCGGCGCTGGCCCGCCTGTCCGGTCTGCTCACCCCGACACTGGAGATCCTGTGGGTTCAGGACGTGCGCCGCTACAACGCCTTTCTCGACGAGGACGTTCCCGACATCGCGGGGCACCTGTTCGGCCGCGACCGCGTCTCGCTCGCGAAGCCGCGCGTGGCGCTGCGCGAGGCCTTCGGAACGCAGTGTTTCTATTGTGCGACAAGCCTTTCCGATGGAAATCCGGTTGACCACGTGCTACCGTGGTCCCGGGTGCCTCTCGACGGGCTGGCCAATCTCGTACTCGCCTGCGGAGGTTGCAACACCGACAAGCGGGATTCGCTGCCCGCGTTGGCGCACACCGAGCGGGCGTTGAGCCGAGATCGCACCGTCCTCGAGCAGCTCGCCGCCGACATCGGTTGGCCGACTCAGTACGACCGCACTCTTGCCGCCGCGCGCGGCCTGTACCGCAGCTCACCCCCGGGCACGCCGACGTGGCAGGGCCGTTCGCGGACCGGAACGTGGGACACGGTATTTCCGCCCGGCTGGGTGGTCTCGACGGTGCCGGAAACCGGGTTCACATGAACACGACCGGTCGTCTACGATTCGACGCCATGCGGTTGGCAGAGGCACTCGCCGAGCGAGGCGAGCTGAAACGGCGGATCGAGCAGCTCGGCACCCGGATCGTGGCCAACGCCCGGTACCAGGAGGGTGAGGAGCCCGCCGAGAATGCCGGCGAGCTCCTCGACCAACTCACCGACGCCATCGATCGGCATGCGCTGCTGATCGCTCGGATCAACAAGACGAACACCGCCACCCGCGTCGGCGACCGCACGCTCACCGACGCGCTGGCCGAACGGGACGCCTTGCAGGCCCGGCACCGTGCGCTGACCGCGGCCGCGGACGCGGCCTCGGGCAGCAGGGACCGATACGGGCGACAACTCCGGTCCGAACTGGCATACGTCTCGGCGCTGTCGGTCCGGGACCTGCGGCGCACCACCGACGACCTGGCCCGCCGGATCCGGCAGGTGGACATGGAGATCCAGCGCGTGAACTGGGAGGTTGATCTGATCGACGAGTGATCGTGGGCAGCGGGTACCCGAATCGGAAGCGAGCACACGCCGTGGGTCGCGGTGAATCGACCTTTTTGTATCCTCAGGCGCGCGGAGGGCAGCGCCGCGGGTTCGACTCCCGCACACAGGGCAGCCCTGCACGACGCACGAGGGCACGGTGCACGCCGGCACAGTTCATCACCACGTGCTGATCCGGATCGGGGAGGGCGGGAACGGGGCACCCACGAGTTGTCGGCCCGACAGGGCGCTCGCGCTGCGGCGCAGCCGCTAGGATCGCCGCATGACATGGACCGCGTCCGACCGTCGACTGTTGGCCGCCGCCGCGGTATTCGTGGTGTCGCAGGCGAACATCGCCCGCGTGCTCGGCCCCGCCGCGCCGGCGGTGGGACGGATCCAGGCCGCCTTCTCCGCGGCGACATACCGCAACGTTCTCGACGGACTCGACGCGGACACCGCCCCGCGGTATCGCCGGCACTATTACTGGGATCTGGTGCATCCCTTGATCTTTGCCATCGCACTGCAGGCCGGTGCGCGATCGCTCGCCGAGCACCGGCCCGTGCCCGCGCACACCCGCCGGGTCCTCGCCGTCGCTCCGGCGGTGGCCGCGGCGGCGGACTACGTCGAGAACGCCGCGGGCCTGTATCTGCTCGACCACCGTGACCGCATCACCGACACCACCGTCCGGGTGGCGACGACGGTCAGCACCGTCAAGTGGGTGCTCGCGCTCGGCTCTCTCGCCTACCTGTCCCAGGGCTTCCTGGGCCTGGGGACGCGGGCGGGCCTGCGCCGGCTGGGGAGATGATCATGGCCGACGAGCTGCCCGTCGAGTACTTCCCGGACCGGGAGTCCTTCGCCGCCTGGCTGCGTGAGCACCACACGGACTCGCCCGGCATCTGGGTCAAGCTCGCCAAGAAGGGATCGGCGCATCCGTCGGTGACCTACGCCGAGGTGGTCGAGGAACTGCTGTGCCACGGCTGGATCGACAGTCAGGCACGCAGGCTCGACGACGACTTCCGGCTGCA
>NZ_PCZU01000199.1:0-784 GCF_002887785.1 Rhodococcus sp. ENV425 | reverse complement strand
CCCAGCCGAGATTCTGCCGCATCTTGCGCAGGGTGCCCCGGCCGATGCGCAGCGCGATCGGCACATCCAGCGGGTCCGAACGCATCAGCACCAGGTCGGCGGTTTCGATGGCGACGTCGGTGCCGGCACCGATGGCGATGCCCAGATCCGCCTGCGCGAGGGCCGGGGCATCGTTGACACCGTCGCCGACCATCGCGACCTTCTTCCCGCCGCGTTGCAGTTCGGCGATCTTGTCGGCCTTGTCACCGGGCAGCACCTCGGCGATGACGGTGTCGATGCCCAACTGCCCCGCGATACGCCGGGCCGTGGCCTCGTTGTCGCCGGAGAGCATGACCACCTCGATGCCGAGTTCGTGCAGCGACGCCACCGCCTCGGCCGAGGTCTCCCGGGCGGCGTCGGCCAGGGCGATCACCCCCACGCCGCGGCCGTCGACCGCGACGAGCACGGCGGTGCGTCCCGTCGACGCCAGCTCGTCCCGGCGGTCCATCAGGGATCCGAACTCGACGTTCTCGGCCACCATGAGCTTGCGGTTGCCCACCGCCACCCGCCGGCCCGCCACCTCGGCGACCGCACCGTGGCCGGGTACGTTCCGGAAGTTCTTGAGCGGTGCCCGGGTGATGTCGCGTGCGGTGGCATAACGGACGATGGCTCCGGCGAGGGGATGCTCGGATTCGCGTTCGACCGCGGTCACCAGCGCCAGCAGCTCCTCCTCGTCGACACCGTCGACGACGACGTCGGTGACCTCCGGCTCGCCCTTGGTCAAGGTGCCGGTCTTGTCCATCAC
>NZ_PCZU01000198.1:0-804 GCF_002887785.1 Rhodococcus sp. ENV425 | reverse complement strand
CGCCCCGGCGGTCGGCGTGCCCGCGGTACTGCGCGCCTCCCAGGTGCAGCTGGCGCTGATCGCCCTGACCTCGCTGGACCTGCTGCTCGCCCGCGCCGTGCTCGACCCGGAGGATGCCGGGCTGTACGCGCTCGGCGCCGTCGCGACGAAGGTCGCGTTCTGGCTGCCGCAGGCCGTCGGGGTGGTGCTGTACCCGCGGATGGCCAACCCCGCCCAGTCCGCGGCCGCCGTCCGGTCCGCCCTGGCCGTCCTCGTCGGGATCGGCGCGGTCCTTGTCGCCGGGGCGGCGGTGTGTGCGCCGCTGGTGCCGCTGCTCGTCGGCGACGCGTACGCCCCGGTGCAGTCGCTGCTGTGGCTGTTCGCGCTGCAGGGCGCGTGCCTGGCGGTGCTGCAGGGGGCACTGCTGTCCGCGATCGCGGGCGAGCGCACCCATCTCGCCGCCGTCGCGTGGGCCGGCCTCGCGGTGGAGGCCACCCTCATGCTCACCGTCGCGTCCACCACCCGGCAGTTCGTGCTCGTCGCCGTGGCCGTCGCGGCCGTCACCGCCACGGTGGTCTCCGTGCTGGCGGTCCGCGCGGCCCACCCCGCGGGGCCGAATGTGACAGCTGTTCGATCCGACTGACCCCGTGTGACATTCGGTTGCCGCGGGCCGAACGAGCGCGCCCACGAAAACGCCGATGCCCCTCCCCGAGCGGATCGGGGAGGGGCATCGGCGCTCGTGACTACTGCTGCGGCGGTTCCTTGCGCAGGTCGGTGCGCGGGATCTCCTGCGTCTGGTCGGTGGTCCAGTCCCGCTGCTGCGGG
>NZ_PCZU01000197.1:23494-36195 GCF_002887785.1 Rhodococcus sp. ENV425 | reverse complement strand
ATCGCCCCCACCGACGCCACCGAGTGCACGCGCGTCGTCACGTGGTACCGCAGCGGCTCGACCCCCTCGGTCACCGCCCGCTACGACGGCGACCGGATCCTCCCGGTGCCGGTGCAGCGCCGCGACGGCCGGCTCACCTTCGACCTCGGCGAGCTGACAGCGGACCGGGTGGACCGCATCGACGTCGAGTGGCCCGCCAGTGCGCTCGCCCAGACCACGATCATCGACACTCCGGGCACGTCGTCGCTGTCACAGGACGTCTCGGCCCGGACGTTCGAGCTGCTGACCCCCGACGACGAAGCGTCCGGCGCCGACGCCGTCGTCTACCTGATGCGCACCCTCGGTGCCGCCGACGTGCAGTTCCTCGGCCGGATCGGCCAGCACGTGGGCGGCGAGTCCGGCCCGCTCGGGGTGATCGGCGTGGTCTCCCGCGCCGACGAGGTCGGCGCCGGCCGCATGGACGCGATGATGTCCGCCAAGGAGGTCGCGGCCCGGTTCGCGGGCGAGCTCGAGCGCACCGGACTGTGCCAGGCCGTCGTGCCGGTCGCGGGGCTGCTCGCGCTGGGCGCGCGGACGTTGCGGCAGAGCGAGTTCGCCGCGTTCGAGGCGCTCGCGCAGGTGCCGTCGCAGGATCTTCAGGTGGCGATGCTGTCGGCGGATCGGTTCGCGCGCCCCGACATTGCGCTGCCTGTCGATCCGGGGACGCGGGCGCACCTGGTCGACCGGTTCGGCCTGTTCGGGATCCGCATGGCCGTCACGCTGATCCATCTCGGGGTACGGGACTCGCCGACGCTGGCCGCGGAACTGGTGGCGCGCAGCGGGCTCGACGAACTGCGTCAGGTGATCGACGTGCAGTTCGGCCAGCGCGCCGATCAGCTCAAGGCGCATTCGGCGCTGATGTCGCTCGAACGGGTCCTGCGCGCCCACCGCGACGGCCCGCTGCTCGCCTCGGTGCAGCGGCTGCTCGCCGACGTCCACGGCTTCACCGAGCTGCGCTTGCTCGGCCGCCTGCGCTCGACCCGGGTCGCGCTGAGCGAGAACGACCTGCTCGAACTGCAGCGGCTGATCGGCGGTTTCGGTATCGGTCCTGCCCAGCGGCTGGGTCTCGGGCCGGAGGCGACCGCCGCGGAGATCCACGCCGCCGGCGTCGCCGCCGTCCGCACCTGGCGTGCCCGCGCCGAGCATCCCCTGCTCGACCGGTTCACCGCGAACGCGTGCAGCGTGGCGGCGCGCAGCGGGGAAGGCATCCTCGCCGACGTCGCAGGCTGACAGGTCTCGGACTTCGACAACGGTCGCGACGGTTGTCGAAGTCCGAGACGCATGTGGACACATTTGTCCACAGTCGGAGCACTCATCCACAGATTCGCGGTTGCGGGTTCCGTGTCGCCTCGACCGGGCCGGATCGATCTCAGACTCGACGCCATGGTCGATCCGATCCTCCGCTCCGCCGCCCTCGCCTCCGGGACCACGGAGGCAGAACTTCGCCAGGCGCTACGCACGGGCGAACTCCAGCGCATCGCTCCCGGTGCCTACCTTTCCCGCACCGTCCTTGAAACGCTCGACGCGACCGAGCTGCACCGTGCCCGGATTCGCGCCGTCCGGTGTGCGCTCGGATCGAGAGCCGCGATCAGCCATGTTTCGGCGGCGATCGTCCACGGGTTCGACGTCTGGGACGCCGACCTTTCCCGGGTCCACCTCACGCACAACCGTGCCACGGGTGCGCGTCGCACCACGCATCTGCACTCGCACGCGGCACTGTTGGCCGTCGATGACGTCGAGATCGTCGACGGTGTGCCCGTCACCTCCGCAGCCCGGACCGTCGTCGACCTCGCACGTACCCTGCCGCCCGAGCAGGCGGTGGTGATCGGGGATTCGGCGATGCGTATGCACCCGGCACTCGACCTCCGGGCCGTGCTCGACGCGGCCGGGAGCAGGGCGGGAATCGCCGCGGCGCGCCGGATCGCCGGTCTCCTCGACGGGCGTAGCGAGAGCCCTGGCGAGTCGCTCAGCCGCCTGCGGATGCGTGAGGCAGGTACCCGCCCGCCGGAACTGCAGCACGAGCTGCGCACGCCCGCGGGCCTTTTCGTCGCCCGGGTCGACTTCTTCTGGGAGGACCCCGGCATCGTCGGCGAGTTCGACGGCATGGGCAAGTACGGAAGCGGGGCGCCGGGTGTGGCCGCCGACGTAGTACGGCGGGAGAAGCTGCGGGAGGATGCGATCCGGGAGCTGGGTCTCGAAGTGGTGCGCTGGACGTGGGCCGAACTGTTCCGGTTCGACGTCGTGCTGGAGCGGCTGGCTCGGGCTGCCGAACGTGCCCGACGGTAGACACAACTCCCGGACATCGACAGCGGTTGCGACGGTTGTCGATGTCCGACAGCTGTGTGGCTGGCTCCGGCGTCAGCGACGCCGGGCCGCGACGGCGCCGACGACGGTGAGCCCGGCCCAGAGCAGGGGAGCCCACAGCAGGACGCCGGCGGTGGCGTCGCCGGCGTCGGCGAGGACGCTGCGGGCGGCGACGGCCGTGACGACGGTGGCCGCGGAGACGACGGCGAGCGCGAGGGGTGCCCGGGGGTGGCCGCGGCGCAGGAGTTCGAGGAAGACGACGGCGAGCAGGACGAGGAGCAGGCCGGCGGCGGCGAAACCGGCGAGGGTGAGGGCGACGGTGTCGGCGATGCTCTCGGCGGTGGTGCCGGGGTTGGCGCTGCGCAGCGAGTGCTCGAGGGCGTCCCGGACGGGTTCGCGGTCGAGGAGGACGGCGCCGAGCAGTCCGGCGAAGACGACGAACGACAGGACCCAGGCCGAGACCGCGGCGCCGACGCGCGGTGCGGGGGAGGCGGTGGGGTGCAGCGGGGTGACGGAGAACTCCGGGCGGGGCGGCTGCGGGCGCGTGCTCACCCCGGGATCGTAGCCTCCCGCAATTCTTGTGATCCGAGTCACAAAGGGAACATCGCGGGGCGGTCTGCCGTTGGAGGAAGCAGACAACTTGAGCGTCACAGGCTCAACTTTGACTTGACTCGGGATTCCGGGCGGGTGCAAGCTTGAGTCGACTGCGCTCAGCTGAGCCGATCCGGCTCAGGTTGTGCAAGGACACCTATGCGGCACACCGGTGTGCCGCAGCGAAGAATGGAGAAACACTATGGCTCGTGCGGTCGGTATCGACCTCGGAACCACCAACTCCGTCGTTTCCGTTCTGGAGGGCGGCGAGCCCGTAGTGGTCGCCAACTCCGAGGGATCGCGCACCACCCCGTCGGTCGTCGCCTTCGCCAAGAACGGCGAGGTGCTGGTCGGCCAGCCCGCCAAGAACCAGGCGGTCACCAACGTCGACCGCACCATCCGCTCGGTCAAGCGTCACATCGGCACCGACTGGACCGTGGAGATCGACGGCAAGAAGTACACCTCGCAGGAGATCAGCGCGCGCACGCTCATGAAGCTGAAGCGGGACGCGGAGGCCTACCTCGGTGAGGAGATCACCGACGCCGTCATCACCGTCCCCGCCTACTTCGAGGACGCACAGCGGCAGGCCACCAAGGAGGCCGGGCAGATCGCCGGCCTGAACGTGCTGCGCATCGTCAACGAGCCGACTGCCGCGGCGCTGGCCTACGGCCTGGACAAGGGCGAGAAGGAACAGACCATCCTGGTCTTCGACCTCGGTGGCGGCACCTTCGACGTGTCCCTGCTCGAGATCGGCGACGGCGTCGTCGAGGTCCGCGCGACCTCCGGCGACAACCACCTCGGTGGCGACGACTGGGATCAGCGCGTCGTCGACTGGCTGGTCGAGAAGTTCAAGGCACAGCACGGCGTCGACCTGACCAAGGACAAGATGGCCCTGCAGCGTCTGCGCGAGGCCGCGGAGAAGGCGAAGATCGAGCTGTCGAGCTCGCAGTCGACGTCCATCAACCTGCCGTACATCACTGTCGACGCGGACAAGAACCCGCTGTTCCTCGACGAGCAGCTCTCGCGCAGCGAGTTCCAGAAGATCACCTCGGATCTGCTCGACCGCACCCGCGCGCCGTTCCAGCAGGTCATCAAGGACGCCGGCATCTCCGTCAAGGACATCGACCACGTCGTCCTGGTCGGCGGCTCGACCCGCATGCCCGCCGTGACCGACCTGGTGCGCGAGCTGACCGGTGGCCGTGAGCCCAACAAGGGCGTGAACCCGGACGAGGTCGTCGCCGTCGGCGCCGCCCTGCAGGCCGGCGTCCTCAAGGGCGAGGTCAAGGACGTGCTGCTGCTCGACGTCACCCCGCTGTCCCTCGGCATCGAGACCAAGGGTGGCGTGATGACCAAGCTCATCGAGCGCAACACCACCATCCCGACGAAGCGCTCCGAGACCTTCACCACGGCCGACGACAACCAGCCGTCGGTGCAGATCCAGGTCTTCCAGGGTGAGCGTGAGATCGCGGCGCACAACAAGCTGCTCGGCTCGTTCGAGCTCGGTGGCATCGCCCCGGCTCCGCGCGGCGTCCCGCAGATCGAGGTGACCTTCGACATCGACGCCAACGGCATCGTGCACGTCACCGCGAAGGACAAGGGCACCGGCAAGGAGAACACGATCAAGATCCAGGAGGGCTCCGGCCTCTCCAAGGAGGAGATCGACCGGATGATCAAGGACGCCGAGGCGCACGCCGAGGAGGACCGCAAGCGTCGCGAGGAGGCCGAGGTCCGCAACCAGGCCGAGTCGCTCGTGCACCAGACCGAGAAGTTCCTCCAGGAGAACGGGGACAAGGTCGCCGCCGACGCCAAGAGCAAGGTCGAGGCCGCGATCAAGGAGACCAAGGACGCCCTCGCCGGCACGGACATCGCCGCGGTGAAGACCGCCGTCGAGAAGCTCGCGACGGAGTCGCAGGCCCTCGGCCAGTCCCTGTACGAGTCGCAGGCCGCCGACGCGGGTGCTGCCGCCGGTGACGGCGCGGCTGCCGGCTCGGACAACGTCGTCGACGCCGAGGTCGTCGACGAGCCGACCGACTCGGAGAAGAAGTGACGGCGGAGAAGCCCGAGCAGGAGCCGGTGACCGTCACCGACAAGCGTCGGATCGACCCCGACACCTTCGAGGTTCGCGACCCGGAGACCGGGTCGCAGCCCGTCGGCGGTGCGGACACCGAGGCTCCGGCTGCGGGAGAACACGAGGAGGCCGCACTCGCGGCCGAACCGTCGCCCGAGTCGGCTCAGCTGGCCGAGCGCACGGCGGACCTGCAGCGCC
Organism: Rhodococcus sp. ENV425; assembly: GCF_002887785.1. Classification (NCBI taxonomy): domain Bacteria; kingdom Bacillati; phylum Actinomycetota; class Actinomycetes; order Mycobacteriales; family Nocardiaceae; genus Rhodococcus; species Rhodococcus sp. ENV425. The sequence continues at coordinate 30,995 of NZ_PCZU01000197.1, read as the reverse complement.
TCACCGCGGAGTACGCCAACTACCGGCGTCGCGTGGAGCGCGAGCGGGTGGTCACGACCGAGGCGGCCAAGGCCTCGGTGGTCACCCAGCTGCTCGACGTCGTGGACGACCTCGACCGGGCCCGCGCCCACGGCGACCTCGAGCAGGGGCCGCTGAAGTCGGTGGCGGACAAGCTGAACGGCGTCCTGTCGGGCCTGGGACTCCAGCCCTTCGGCGACGAGGGCGACGCCTTCGACCCGGAGATCCACGAGGCCGTGCACATGGAGGGCGACGGCGCGAACCCGGTGCTCGACACGGTGCTGCGCAAGGGATACCGGCTCGGTGAGCGGATCCTGCGGCACGCGATGGTGACCGTGACGGACGCGGGCGACGCACCGGCGGAAAAGCCGGCGTCCGGTGCGGACAACGAGTAAGTACAGGGAAACAGCGAGAGGAGGAGACACCCGGTGAGCCAGAGGGAGTGGATCGAGAAGGACTTCTACAAGGAGCTGGGTGTCTCCTCCGACGCGTCGGCCGACGACATCAAGAAGGCCTACCGCAAGCTGGCGCGGGATCTGCATCCCGACGCCAACCCCGGCGACACCCGGACGGAGGAGCGCTTCAAGGCGGTCAGCGAGGCGTACGCCGTGCTGTCCGATCCGGCCAGGCGCAAGGAGTACGACGAGACCCGGCAGATGTTCGCCTCCGGCGGCTTCGGCGGCGGGTTCCGTCCCGGCGCCGGCAGCGGCGGGTTCTCCGGCGGCACCACCACCTTCGATCTCGGTGACCTGTTCGGTGGCGGCGGCGGTGGGGCCGGTGACGCCGGTCTCGGCGACCTGTTCGGCGGCCTGTTCAACCGGACCGGCGGCGGTGGCGCGCGCACCACGTCGCGGCCCCGGCGCGGGTCCGACGTGGACGCCGAGACCACGCTCGACTTCCGCGACGCGGCCCTCGGCGTCACCGTCCCGCTGCGGCTGACCAGCCCGGCGCCGTGCACCACCTGCCACGGCAGTGGCGCCCGACCCGGCACCAGCCCGCGGGTGTGCCCGCGCTGCAACGGAAGTGGCATCGTCTCGCGCAACCAGGGTGCGTTCGGGTTCTCCGAGCCGTGCGACGACTGCCGGGGCACCGGGTCGATCATCGACGAGCCCTGCACGGACTGTCGCGGCAGTGGCATCCAGAACCGCACCCGCACCATCACGGTGCGGATCCCACCCGGGGTCCGGGACGGCCAGCGCATCCGGCTGGCCGGTCAGGGCGAGGCGGGACTGCGCGGCGCCCCGCCCGGCGACCTGTTCGTCACCGTGCACGTGCGCGCCGACAGGGTGTTCGGCCGCGACGGCGACGACCTGACGCTGGTGCTGCCGGTCAGCTACGGCGAGCTGGTGCTCGGCACCACCGTCTCGGTCCCCACCCTGGAGGGCCGGGTCGGGTTGAAGATCCCGGCCGGGACGGCCGACGGGCGCGTGCTGCGGGTACGCGGGCGCGGCGTCCCCAAGCGCGGGGGCGGCGCCGGCGACCTGCTGGTGACCGTCAAGGTGGCCGTGCCCCAGAACCTCGACGACCAGGCGATCGACGCACTGCGGATCTATATGCACGCGGAGCAGGCGAGCGGCTTCGATCCGCGGGCGGGCTGGGCAGGTGCATGATGAGCGAGAACCGCAACCGGCACGATTCGCCGATGGACCCGGACGCCCGGGTCTATGTGATCTCGGTGGCGGCGGAACTGGCCGGCATGCACGCGCAGACGCTGCGCAACTACGACCGGCTCGGCCTCGTCACCCCGCACCGCACGCGGGGCGGCGGGCGCCGCTACTCCCCGCGCGACGTCGCGCTGCTGCGTGAGGTCCAGCGCCTGTCGCAGGACGAGGGCGTGAACCTCGCGGGCATCAAGCGGATCATCGAGCTGACCAATCAGGTCGAGGCCCTGCAGCAGCGGCTGTCCGAGATGGCAGCCGAGATCGCGCAACTGCACGCGTCGCGCCGCGCGCTGGTGCCGGTGCCGCGCAGCAACGCGCTGGTGGTCTGGAAGCCGAAGCACCAGCGCGACAGGTAGGTGCTCGGCCCCTCCGGCCTCGATCACCCAATACCGTTGTGGCCGAATGTCACATCGCGTCGATCAGATCGACACGATGTGACATTCGGCCGTTCAGGGCGGTCACGGGCGGTCACGGGCGGTCACGGGCCGTTCAGGCCGGGACGAGCCCGCTGACGTCGGCGAGCAGTTCGAGCGAACGCAGCCACGCCTTGCGCCCGGGTGCCGACGACACCACGATCAGCTCGTCGGCCTGCGCGCGCTCGGTGAAGCGGTCGAGGTAGGCACGCGCCTCGGCCGGGGTGCCGACGGCGGTGTACCGCAGCATCTGCAGCACCTGCTGCCCGGCGGGGGCGTCGAGCAGCATCTCGACCTCGTCGTCGGTGAAGGTGCGGCCGCGGCCGAGCATCTGCCGGATGCGCTGTCGCTTGGTGGCCTCGAACAGTGCATTCGCCTCGTCGGTGGTGTCCGCGGCGATCACGCCGACGCCCGCGATGACGTACGGCTCGGCGAGCTGCTCGGACGGCTGGAACTCGCGCCGGTACAGCGCGACGGCGTCCTCGAGCGCCTGCGGCGCGAAGTGCGACGCGAACGCGTACGGAAGGCCGAGCAGCGCGGCGAGTTTCGCCCCGAACAGCGACGAGCCGAGGATGTACAGCGGCACGTCGGTGCCCTTGCCGGGGACGGCGTCGACGCCCGGAATGCGCGACGTGCCGCGCAGGTAGCCCTGCAGCTCGAGCACGTCCTGCGGGAAGCTGTCGGCCGACGACGGGTCGCGGCGCAGCGCCCGCAGGGTGTTCTGGTCGCTGCCGGGGGCACGGCCGAGACCGAGGTCGATGCGGCCGGGATGCAGCGTCTCGAGGGTGCCGAACTGCTCGGCGATGGTCAGCGGCGAGTGGTTGGGCAGCATGATGCCCCCGGCGCCGAGCCGGATCGTGGACGTGTGGGCGGCGACGTGCGCGATCAGCACGCTGGTGGCCGACGAGGCGATGGTCGGCATGTTGTGGTGTTCGGCGTACCAGATGCGGCGGTAGCCCCACCGCTCGGCGCGCTGCGCCATGTCCACGCTCGCGGCGAAGCTGTCGCGCGCGGTTTCGCCGCGGCCGATGTGAGCCAGGTCGAGAATCGATAGTGGTGTGGTCACCTGGATCCTTCGCGTGTCCGGGGCCCGGGTTCGGGATCCGGGCACACGATCGGTCCAACCACACCGGCCGGTCCACTATTCCGTGACGTGCGCCTCGCCGCTCACCGCACCGGGTTCACGTCGGTGGCGGTGCGGGGGTCGAGGAGCGTCTCGCCCGCATACCTGCCGAAGCCGCCGCGGTAGAACAACAGCGGTCCGTCGTCGTGCAGCGCGGTCAGCCCCGTCACACGCGCGACGACGATGGTGTGGTCGCCGGCGTCGTGCTCGGCCTCGACGGTGGCCTCGATGCGGGCCAGCGCGCCCGCGATGGCGGGCGCGCCGTTGTCGCCGCGCGTCCAGTCCACGCCGGTGAACTTGTCGCCGCCGCTGACGGCGAACGCCATGCACGTGTCGCGCTGGTGGTGGGCCAGGACGTTGATCGCGAGGGTGCCGATCTCACGGATCTTCGGCCAGGTCCGCGACGTGCGGGCGGGGCAGAACGACACGAGCGGCGGATCCAGGGACACCGACGCGAACGACTGGCACGCGAAACCCAGCGGTTCGCGGCCGTCGTGGCCGGTCACGACGGTGACGCCGGTGCAGAAGTTGCCCAGCACGTCGCGCATCGTCCGGGGATCGAGCACCGTGTGTTCCGCGCTCATAAGGTTCCTCTCGCCGTTCGGTATCTCTCCAGTGTCCGTCATTCCGGCGGCGGGTTGCGACCGGCGTCCGGCGGACCGTGCCGGGGCTTTCAGCGCTGCCGCATGTCCGACGGCGCCCAGTAGGCGCGCATGCTCGTGATCCGGGCCTGGTCGTCGAAGGTCATCACGTCGATCGGCTCGACCTCGTGCACCCGGCCCCCGGTCTCGGTGACGACCCGGAAGTGGAACGCCGCGCACGACCCGGTCACCCGCAGCGCCAGCAGTTCGGTCGCGCGCCGGGAGCCCTCGAGTGCGCGGTAGAACTCGGCGATCGCCGCCCGTCCGGTCCTCGGCGCGGAGCCGACCGGGTCCTCGAGGGTGGCGTCCTCCGCATACAGCGCAGCGATGTCGGCGCCGCTGCCGTCGGCGACGGCCGCCAGATACTCGACGACGGTGGCGCGGATGCGTTCGGCGTGCGTGACGGTGCCGGACGTGGTCATGGCTGCTCCTGTGGGATCGACGGTTCGTCGCGAGACGAGTCGACGCTAGCGGCACCGTGGACCCGGCCGGGGTCGTCGTCCCACGCATCGGGAGGTTGCGGGATCGCGTTTGCGCGCGCTGCGGTGAGCCGGTGGCGACCGCGCCCACGGACGTCCCGGTGGCCGGGAACCCGCCCGCCGGCGTGGTGGAACTGTCCTAGCGTCGTCGGGCATGCGTGCAGTGGGTCGCCTCGGGTCCGAGGCGCGACCCGACCAGGCAGCGACGATGTGAAGGAGAATTCGAAATGGCGACGAGTCCCGTACCGGCCGTGACCCCCGCCCACGACACCACCGTGGATCTGCTGGTGATCGGGTCCGGCACCGGTATGGCCGCCGCGCTCACCGCGCGCGAGCTCGGCCTGTCGGCGCTGATCGTGGAAAAGACCCGGTACGTGGGTGGCTCCACCGCCCGCTCCGGCGGCGCGTTCTGGGTGCCCGCCAACCCGGTGCTGCGCGAGGCCGGTTCGGGCGACACCCCCGAGCGGGGCCACACCTACGTGCGGTCGGTGGTCGACGGCTCGGCGCCGGCCGAGCGCGGCGAGGCGTTCGTCGATCACGGCGCCGCGACCGTCGAGATGCTCCGGCGCACCACGCCGATGAAGTTCTTCTGGGCCAAGGGCTACGCCGACTACCACCCGGAGCAGCCGGGCGGCGCCGCCGTCGGACGTACCTGTGAGTGCCGGCCGTTCGACACGTCGGTGCTCGGCGACGAGCGCGGCCGGTTGCGCCCCGGCCTGATGGAGGCGGGGCTGCCGATGCCCACCACCGGTGCCGACTACAAGTGGCTGAACCTCATGATGCGGGTCCCCCTCAAGGGATTCCCGCGCATATTCCGGCGGCTGGCGCAGGGTGTGGGCGGCCTCGCGCTCGGCCGGCAGTACGTCGCCGGCGGGCAGGCGATCGCCGCGGGCCTGTTCGCGGGGGTGCTGCGGGCCGGGATCCCCGTCTGGACCGAGACGTCGCTGGTGCGGCTGGTCACCGAGGGCGAGCGGGTGACCGGTGCCGTCCTCGAACAGAACGGCCGTGAGGTGACCGTGACCGCCCGTCGCGGTGTGGTCCTCGCGGCCGGCGGGTTCGACCACGACATGGCCATGCGACGGAAGTTCCAGTCCGACAGGCTCGCCGACAACGAAAGCCTCGGCGCCGAAGGCAACACCGGCGACGCGATCAAGGTCGCCCAGGAGGTGGGCGCCGGCCTCGACCTGATGGACCAGGCATGGTGGTTCCCCGCCGTCGCGCCGACGGCCCCGGGCAAGCCGCCGCTGGTGATGCTGGCGGAACGGTCCCTGCCGGGGTCGTTCATCGTGGACCACACGGGCCGCCGGTTCACCAACGAGTCCTCGGACTACATGTCGTTCGGTCAGGTCGTCCTCGAGCGCGAGCGGGCCGGCGACCCGGTCGAATCGATGTGGATCGTCTTCGACCAGAAGTACCGCAACAGTTACCTGTTCGCGGCGGGGCTGTTCCCGCGCCAGCCCATCCCGGGCTCCTGGTACAAGGCGGGCATCGCGCACCGGGCCACGGATCCGGTCGAGCTGGCGCGCTCGATGGGGATACCCGAGGACGCGTTCGCCGAGACCTTCCGCCGGTTCAACGACGACGCCGCGTCGGGAACGGACTCCGAATTCGGTCGTGGGGGAAGCGCATACGACCGCTACTACGGCGATCCGACGGTCGAGCCGAACCCGAACCTGCGGCCGCTGACCGAAGGGCCGCTCTACGCGGTGAAGATGACGCTGAGCGACCTCGGCACGTGCGGTGGCGTGAAGGCCGACGAGCGGGCGCGGGTGCTGCGCGAGGACGGCAGTGTGATCGACGGTCTCTATGCGATCGGCAACACCGCCGCGAACGCGTTCGGCAACACGTACCCGGGTGCGGGGGCGACGATCGGTCAGGGCCTGGTGTTCGGGTACATCGCCGCGCAGGACGCCGCGAAGGCAGCCGTTCCCACGAACGGATGACCCGGTAGCGGCGTTACCGCTCGCATTCGTCGATCACTGCCCGCACCACGGCGGGCAGTGCCCCGGCGGTGGCGGGCGTCAGGCCGACGCCGTAACCGACCTCCGTCACCTCGAGGGTGTAGACCACGACCCGACCCGGGTCGACGCCCAGGATCCGGCTCAGCGCCCACGCCTCGGCGGGGCCGAGGCTGTGCGAGCCGGCGTGCCTCGAGCGGCGGGCGAGACTCGCCTCCCCGATCTCGTGACGCCGGATCGCGCCGGGCGGACCGGTGCCGACGGTGGCGTCGACGACGACCGCCAACCGCGTCCCGGCCCACGCGTCCAGCATTGCCGTCGGCTCGCCGTCGGAGATCAGGACCCGCCATCCGGGCCGGGACCGGCCGACCTCCCGGGCCGCCGCGGGCCCGACGCCGTCGTCGCGGCGGTACTCGTTGCCGACGCCGATCACCACGAAGTTCGTCGCGATCACCCGCGGTCGATCGTGAGGTCGAGGAAGTGTGTGGCACACGAGATGCACGGGTCGTAGTTGCGGATCACCCGTTCGCACAGCGACGTCAGATCGGCATCGGACAGCTCCAGGTGGCCGGCGATCAGCGTGCGCAGATCGTGTTCGACGGCAGCCTGGTTCTGGGAGGTCGGGGGGACGATCACGGCCGAGCGGATCAGTCCGTCGTCGCCGAGCTCGTAACGGTGGTACAGCAGTCCCCGCGGTGCCTCGCTGACACCGTGCCCGGTCGCGGCGCGGGCGGCGACCTCGGTGCCGGGCCGGCCCGGACGCTCGTACCCGGCGATCAGGCGGAGCGCCTCCTCCACCGCATAGACGGTTTCGACGGCGCGAACAACGATGCTGCGAAACGGGTTACGGCACTGCGTCCCCAGTCCCGCCGCGTGTGCCGACTGTTGTGCGGTCTCCGACAGCTGCGCGGAGTTCAGGGTGTATCGGGCCAGGGGTCCGGTCAGGTACCGGCGCCCGTCGAGCCGCGCGTACAGGGCCGTCGAGTGCGGGACCTGGTGTTCGACCACATGGTCCGGGAACTGTGCTGCGGCGAAGGAGGATCCGGTCGACGACCGGATCTGCCCGTCCTCGATGGCGTAGCGGTCGGGCCGGTGCAGGGCGAGCAGGTCGTGATCGAGATCGACATCGGGAAAGTCGAACCCGGCCACCCAGCGGACCGTGTCGAGCGCGTCGTCGAGGGCGCGGCGCAGCCGCTCGGCGAGCGGGG
>NZ_PCZU01000197.1:10745-23471 GCF_002887785.1 Rhodococcus sp. ENV425 | reverse complement strand
GGGTCGGCGCGCGATAGAACCCGCCGATCCGCACGTTGACCGGGTGGATGGGCCGTCCGCCGATCTGCTCGAGGATCGCATTGCCGGCCTTCTTCAGGGCCAGCCCGCGTTCGAGCGCGCTCCGATGACGCTCGGCGAGGGCGATCGCGTCGGGAAGGCCGAGGAAGTCGGGGGCGTGCAGGAAGTAGATGTGCAGCACGTGGCTGGCGATCCACTCGCCGCAGTAGAGCAGGCGGCGCAGGTTCAGCACCGGCTCGTCGAGCTCGACCCCGCAGGCCTGCTCCAGCGCATTGCAGGCGCTGACCTGGTAGGCGACGGGGCAGATCCCGCAGATCCGGGAGGTGATGTCCGGAGGCTCGCGGAAATCCCTTCCCCGCAGGAACGACTCGAAGAACCGGGGCGGCTCGTAGATGTTCAGCTCCGAGCGCTGCACCCGCCCGTCGCGCACCGACACGTTCAGTCTGCCCTCGCCCTCGACGCGGGCGAGAGCACGGACCGTCAGCTCTCTACGGCTCCCGCTCACGGCGGTGCCTCTCGGCGAGCACGGGGGCGCCGACGTTGAACGTCGCGAAGGCGCGGTCGATGTCGTCGTCGCTCATGCCGCACGTGCGCAGCCACCCGGCCAGCGACGCGATGTTGGGGTCGGTCGTCGGCCCGAAACAGCCGTAGCAGCCGCGCGACTGCGCCGGGCACAGGGCGCCGCAGCCGGAGTGGGTCACCGGGCCGAGGCAGGGCGTGCCGTCGGCGACCATCACGCAGGTCAATCCCCGGCGCTTGCACTCGGTGCACACACTGGTGTTCGGGATGTTCGGCCGGCGGCCGGCCAGGAACGCGGTGATCACCTCGAGCAACTGGCGCCGGTCGATCGGGCAACCGCGCAACTCGAAGTCGACCGGCACGTGCGCCGCGATCGCCGTCGACGTCGCCAGGGTCTCGATGTACTCCGGGTGGGCGTAGACCATCGAGGTGAACTCGGCGACGTCGGCGAAGTTGCGCAACGCCTGGATGCCGCCGGCGGTTGCGCACGCGCCGATCGTGACGAGGGTCCGGGACCGCTCCCGGACCCGGTGGATGCGCGCGACGTCCGCGGCGGTGGTGATCGAGCCCTCGACCAGCGACAGGTCGTACGGACCGTCGTCGACGGCGCTCGACAGTTCGAGGAAATGGGCGATCTGCACCGCCCCCGACAGCGCGAGCAGTTCGTCCTCGCAGTCCAGCACGGACAGCTGACATCCGTCGCACGACGCGAACTTCCACACCGCGAGCTTCGGCCTGTCCATCACAGCTCCCGTACGTGCAGCAGCGGTCCGGCCACCGCGTAATCCAGCACCGGGCCGTCCCGGCAGAGCAGGATCTCGCCGAGCTGGCAGTGCCCGCACAGCCCGATCCCGCACTGCATGTTCCGTTCCAGCGAGACCCGGATATCCGGGGGCCGTATCCCCTTGCCCAGCAGCACCCGGGCCGAGAACCGCATCATCGCCTCCGGCCCGCACAGCAGGGCCGTCGTCCGCGCGGGATCGAGGTCGAGCCGGCTCAGCGGCTCCGTGACGAATCCGACGGACCCGGACCAGCCCTGGACCGGCTGGTCGATCGTCAGCCGGACCTCCACGCCACCGTCGGCCCAGTCCTGTAGCTCGCGCCGATACAGGATCTCGGCCGGCCGGCGCGCTCCGACCACGAGCACGACGCGCCGGAAGTCGCCGCGCGCGGCCACCGCGCCGAGAACGGCGGCCCGCACCGCGGCCAACCCCACCCCGCCGGCGACGATCACCAGGTCCCGGCCGGTGCACGACTCGAGGTCCCAGCCCACCCCGAACGGGCCGCGCACGCCGACGATCGCGCCGGGCTCGGCGTCGTGCAGGGCCCGGCTCACCGCACCCACCTTCCGCACGGTGTGGACCAGCTCCCCGGTCGTGTCGGTGGGATCCCCGCTGACCGAGAGCGCGATCTCGCCGACCCCGGGGGCGTAGAGCATCATGAACTGCCCGGGCCGGAACCGCGGTCGCGGCGCCCCCAGCGGGGCCAGCGACAGCGTCACCGCATCGGCGGTCTCGACGGTCCGCGAGCGAACCCGGTGGGCGCTGGGCAGCATCGGCGCGCCCGGCGCCGCTGCGGTGTCGTGCGCGAGGTCACCGAACATCGGGACCCGCATACAGGTCCAGCAGTCGCGCCCGGGTGGCCTGCAACCGCTCCAGGAGGGCCCCGAACAGGGCCCGTATCACCGTGTATCCGAACTCGGCGTCGGCCTCGCTCAGCGCCTGCAGCGCCGCGGCGTCCACCTCCAGAGCCGAGGTCGCAGCGGCCGCGACGGCCCCGTAATGCCAGCGGTAGGGCGGCGTCAGCCACGACCATCCCAGGACGTCACCGTCGACGAACGTGTCGAGGGTGACCTGGCCGCGGCCGGGCACCACCGTGTACAGATCCACCCGGCCCTCCTGGAGCAGCCAGCAACTGCGCGCCTCCCCGCCCTCGTGGAAGACGTGCTCCCCGGCGGCGAAGCGGACCGGGTGGGCGAGCGCGGCGATCCGATCCCGCGCCTCCGGGCCCAGCCCCGCCAGAGCCCGGATGCCGTCGAGCGGTGGGGTCGTCATCGGTGCCCGTCCGGTTCGTCGTCGTGGGTGGCGAGCGCGCCGGTGAGGCGGGCCGCCTCCGCGGTGATGTCGATGCCGACCGGGCACCAGTCGATGCAGCGGCCGCAGCCGACACATCCCGAGCTGCCGAACTGGTCGTGCCAGGTGCCGAGCTTGTGCGAGATCCACTGCCGGTACCGGCTCCGGCCGGACGCCCGGACGTCACCGCCGTGGATGTAGGAGAAGTCCGGTTCGAAACAGGACGCCCAGTGCTGCCACCTGCCGGCGTGCCCGTCGGCGAGGTCGGTGACGTCCTCCGTCGACGTACAGAAGCAGGTGGGGCACACCATCGTGCAGTTTCCGCACGTCAGGCAGCGATCGGCGACATCCTCCCAGACGTCCGCCTCGCGGGCGTCGCGGAGCATCGCCCGTAGGTCGACCTCGGGCATGCTCCGTCCCATCCGGTCGCCGGCCGCCGCCACCGCGTTGCGGGCCCCGGTGGTCTCGTCCGCGGTGGCGTCGCGGTGGGGGAGCAGGTCCAGGATGCGGGCGCCCTCGTCGGTCCCGACGTCCACGAGAAAACGGTGTCCCTGCTCGTCGACGCGTTCGGTCAGGCCCAGGTCGTACCCCGGGCCCGCGGCGGGTCCGGTGGCCATCGAGGCGCAGAAGCAGACCTCGCCGGGTTCGGTGCAGTTGACCGCGACGACGAACAGCCCGCGGAACCGTCGCGCGGTGGCCCCGTCGGGATGGGCGCCGCGGGTCAGCACCGTGCCCAGGATGCCGATCGCGGCCAGGTCGCAGCCGCGGACGCCGAGGAACGCGTACCGGGTCTCGTCCGCGGGTGGGGGCCGGAAACTGCCGTCCGGCGTGGTCGACCACAGTTGCTGTCGTGCGGGGTGCAGGAACTGCTTCCACGACTGCGGACCCGCGGAATGGCCGAACACGGCGGTGTCGTCGCGCCGCCGGAGCCGATACCGCCCGGGTGCGGTCGACACGCCCCACCCGTCGGGCAGCTCTCGTCCCGACCCGAGCTCGTCGAGCACGATGGCGTCGTCGCGGACGGTGGGGCCGACGACGCGATATCCCTCGGCCTGCAGCACCTCGATCAGCCGGTCGAGGTGGGCGCGGGACAGGATTGCCGGCGTCGGGGGGTCGGCGTGCGAATCCGCAATACCCATGGCAGCTCCCGTGATTCGAACGGTCACGACCCGGCGCAGCCCTCACTCGTCGCGCTGGTGGCCCCCTCGAGTATCGTCGCGGGCGCACCGCCCGGTCAACCGGTCGGCCGTCGCGGCCCGGTCAGTACGGGTCGAACCGGACGTTCTCGGCGGGGGTCCCGGTCTCGACGAGCGTGTGCAGGGTCGCGCGGACCATCGCCGCGGACCCGCACACGAGCACCTGGTGGTCGCCGAACGCCCCGTAGGAGGTGACCACCTCGTCGAGGCTGCCCTCGAGCAGCTCGTCGGGGTGGAACCCGGGATCGCCGACGTGGGCGACGATGCGGTCGTACCACTCGTCGGGGATCCCGGGGTCGTCGACCGACTCGACCACCGGCACCACGGTCAGCCACGGCAGCGTCTCGGCGAGCAGGATCAGCATGTCGGCGGCGTACAGGTCGCGGGGCGTGCGGCCGCCGACGAACAGGAAGGTCTGGGGCGGGTCCGGCCGGCGCGCGACGTCGAGGATCAGCGCCCTCAGCGGGGCCAGGCCGGTGCCGCCGGCCACCATGATCATGATGCGGCCGGAGTCGTCGACGTGCAGGTTGCCGCCCTGCGGCGCGCCGATCGTCCACACGTCGCCGGGCCGGGTGGCGGTGACGATGCTGCCGCTGACCCAGCCGCCGGGGACGGTACGGACGTGGAACTCGAGCTTGCCGTCGAGCGACGGGGGCAGTGCGGGGGAGAGGCGGCGCGGCAGCCGGGGATGCTGCGGCACGGTGACGTCGACGTACTGCCCGGGCGCGAACGGCACCATCGCGTCGTCGCATTCGAGGCGTACCACCGCGACGTCGTGGCGGAGCCGGTGGTGCTCGACGACGGTCGCCGACCACACCGTGTCGGGGGTGTGCAGGGTCTGTCCGGCCGGCTGCATGGTGTGACTCCCGGTGCTCGAGCGTGAAGGTGGCCCCACTCTAGGGACCGCTCCAACGCGGCTTGCACGCGCCCACCGCGACCTCGCCACAGACGATCAGCGACTCGTGCGTCCAGCGCGAGCAGCTGCTGCGCCAACTGCTGGGGATCGAGTGTTTCGGTCACGATCGTGAGTTCTCGCGAAACAAGCTCGGCGCGTCGGCCGAAGCCGGATCGGCCGTTATCCCGGGAGTCCCTGACGTGCTGGAGGACGCGCGTCGAATGCGGGAAGGCGGCCGAGGACGGGAGTCCATTCGTCGATTCGGTAGTGGGGAACGAGGCCGTGGACGACAAAGGGATCGTGGGTCAAGAGGGAGTCGACGGTGTCGACGGTGTCCGACTCGAGGAGGATGAGGGCGCCGGAGTCGTCGGCGTAGGGGCCGCAGGCAATGACGGTGCCGCGGTCGACCAAGGCGGCGAGCCATGTTCGGTGTGCGGCTCGATAGGTGTCCCGGCCGGTGGCGGTCTCGGCGGTGTAGGTGTAGTCGACGACGAAGAGCGGCATGTTCTCGGGTTCCTTGTCGGGCCGGAGGTGGTGGCGAGTGGTTTTCGCGTGGCAAGCAGTGGGGCGGACACCGAGTCCCGGTGTCCGCCACACTGCCTGCCATGTGTGCGTGAAGTGCTTCAGCTGAGCAGTTCGTAGAGCAGCAGCGCGGAGAGCGACAGGATGGCGACGAGGCCGGCCGCGGCGATGGCGTTCTTCCACCAGGTGTTGCGCAGGGTGCCCATCAGATCGCGGTTGTTGCTCATCACCAGCAGCAGAACGCCCAGGAGAGGCGCAATGAGAACTGTCAGGGCTTGGGCAACGATGATGAGTTGGACCGGGGACTTGGTGAACAGCAGCGTGATGGCCAGGCCGAAGGTGAGGATTGCCGCACTGGTGAGTTTTGCTGTCGGGGTGCTGGGCGAGGGGCCCTTGTCCAGGGCGTCGGAGAGCATAGTGCCGCCGGCGGTGGCGTTGGCGACCATCGAGGAGAACGCGGCGCCGGACAGGCCGAGGGCGAAGATGGTGGATCCGACGGGGCCGGCGATGGGTTCGAAGACTTTGGCCAGGCCGGTGAGGGTGGTGGCTTCGGTGCCGGTACGGCCGAGGACTGCGGCGGCGACGATGATGACGAGGCAGGTCATGATGCCAGGTGCCACGATGCCGGGGATGGTGTCGGCGATGGTGGTCCGCCGGTAGTCGGCGGCGGAGCGCTCGCGTTCGTGGGTGCCGTAGGCGGTGAAGAAGGCAGCGTTGAGGGAAAAGTTGGTGCCGACGAGGGCGACGATGAGTAGTTGTCCGCCGGCAGGGATGGTGGGGACGGCGCCGCTGAGGGCCTGATACCAGTCCGGCTCGGCGATGACGGCGCTGAGGACGAACGTCGCCGCCATCAGGGCGACGATCACCAGCAGCACCCGTTCGACGGTGCGATAGACGTTGCGGAACAGCAGGATCAGCCCGACGAAGACTGTGCAGATCGCCGACCACAGCAGTGGGGAGCCCCCGAATACCATGGACAGCCCGAGGCCGGACCCGACGGCATTGCCGACGGAGAAACACAAGGTAATGAGGAAGACGCCCGCACCGGCCGCCACGCCGACGCGACGGCCGAGGACGTCCTTGACCGAGCTGATCATCGATACCGGGGTGCGGATACCGAGGCGCACGCTCATGTCGGCATAGACGAGCATGAAGGTCGTCGACAGTGCGATGACCCAGATCAGGGAGTAGCTGTATGCGCTGCCGGCCTGTACGGCGCTGGCGAGGTTGCCGGGGCCGAACTGCCATGCTCCCGCGATGAATGCCGGTCCGGCCATTGCCAGGGTGCGAACCCAGCTCCGTCGGGGTCGGGGCCGGCTCTGTTGCGGTGAGGGGCTGCCCGCGACCACTGGTTCGCCTCCGGGGGCCTCGGTGGAGAGAGAAGTGTGCTGACTCATCGACGAGCCTACTTTCTGGTGCTCGAACCGCGGGCGGACGGCTGCGTGGACGACGAGGAGGTCGTGCGGGCGCTGACGGTTCGACGGGAAGGTGACCACGGATGCACGAGTGTGGTGCCGGTGGCATGTGGTGGAGGTCGGCCGGCCCGCCGGGCCATGTGAGCGGCGGGCCGGCCGAACCTGTGCGTCACGCACAAGCGGTGACGGCCGGGAACGCGGAATGCGGATGGTCCGTCGGATGCTGACGGGCGCAGCGATGAGGGTCAGGCGAAGGCGGCGACCGACCCGAGGCCGGCCGACTGCAGCGCGGCCGCGATCTCGGCGCCGGCGCCGGCGGCCAGCGGCAGCAGCGGAGAGCGGACGGTGGCGTGCTCGAGGATGCCGCGGGCGACGAGGCCTTCCTTCAGGGCGACGGTGCCTTCCATGTGGGAGCCGCGGTGGTAGACGTTGGCGGTCACCGGCAGCAGGCGGTCGTGGAGGGCGCGGGCGGCGGGGTAGTCCTTGGCCTTGCCGGCGGCGATGAGCTCGACCAGTGGCTCGGGAGCAAGTCCGCCGTAGCCGACGAGCAGGCCGTCGACGTCGAACACGGTGTGCAGCAGGTACTCGTCGTGGCAGCTGAGGATCTGCAGGTCCGGGTTCTCCTTGCGCAGCACCGGGATCTCGCGGTCCCAGCGGCGCATGTTGCGCACGCCGTTCTTGGTGGCGAACACTCCTTCTTGGGCGGCGATCTCGAGCTGGGTGTCCAGGTTGTACGTGGCCTTGGTGGCATCCGGGTACTGGAACAGGATCAGCGGAAGCCCCGATCCTTCGTAGATGGCCTTGTAGCGGTCCTGCGGAGCGCCGTCCTGGTAACCGAAGCGCAGCCACCCGTGAGAGGGATAGACCAGTCCGGCCGAGGCGCCGGCATCGACGGCACGCTTGGCTTCCTCCACCGAGACTGCGGTGCCCTCGCCCGTGATGCCGGCGATGATGGGCAGACGGCCGTCGACGGAGTCTTTGAACGCGGCGATGACGCGCACCTGCTCGTCCTGGGTGAGGAACGTGCCCTCGCCGGCGTGGCCCAGGACCACCAGGCCCTTGACACCGTCGACGCTGCCGAGCCACGAGCCGAGGCGCTGGATGGCGGCGTAGTCGACGTCGCCGTCACGGGTGAACGGGGTGACCGGTGCAGGGGTGAGGCCGCGGAGGTCGAGTGTGCTCATGATCGCTCTTTCCTGGAAGTATGACGCTTCTTTGCAAACGTTCCCGGGAACGTTCCCGTGAACGATTTCATCGTGCGGTACGATCGGTCTCTGTGTCAAGGGTCACTCTCGACTCGGGATGTGATCAGCCGGCCTTGGCCGGGCAGACGAGGGCCAACGCGGTAGACAGGGACGATCATGAAGACGAACGGGAACGCGGCAGAGGGCAGGCACAAGGTCGTCACGCTGCGCGAGGTGGCCGAGGCTGCCGGCGTGAGCACCTCGACGGTGAGCCGGGTGCTCGACGATCGGATTCCCCCTTCGCACTCACCGACGGCCCAACGCGTCCGCGAGGTCGCCGCCGCCCTCGGCTACCGGCGCAACACCTTCGCCTCCAGCCTGCGCCGTGGCCAGACCGCCACGATCGGTGTGCTCGTCCCCCGGCTCAGCGATACCGTTATGGCCCTGATGTACGAGGCGGTCGGGCGGGCCGCGAAGCGACTCGGCTACTTCACCATGGTTGCTACCACCGGCGACGACCCCGCCGACGAGCAGGACGCGGCGCATTCCCTCCTCGGCCGCAACGTCGACGGGCTGATCATCGCCTCGAGCCGCCGCGACGATCCGTTACCCCGCCAGCTTCGCGAGCAGAGCGTGCCCCATGCCCTCGTGTTGCGCACCGACGGCATCAGCCCGTCCTCGATCGGCGACGACGAAGCCGGCGGATACCTCGCCACCCGGCACTTGATCGACCTCGGGCACAACGACATTGCCGTGCTGTCGGGACCGTTGTTCACCTCCACCGCCGCCGGCCGCCTTGCCGGTGCACAGAAGGCTCTGCGGGAAGCCGGGATCGAGGTCGATCCGGGCTGGATCGTCGAAACGGGATTCGGCATCGAAAGTGGGGAGGAAGCCGGACGGCGGCTCTTCGCTTCCTCCGTGCGCCCAACGGCCGTCTTCGCCGCCAACGACAATCTTGCCCTGGGGGTCATGGCGGCGGCCCACCAGAGGTCGCTGGCTATAGGCGACGACGTGGCCCTGGTGGGCTACAACGACATCCCGTTGTCGCAGCGCCTCCCGGTTCCGCTGACATCGGTACGGACGCCGTTCGATCAGATCGCGGCTACCGCACTGGATTTGATGCTCGCCGCCGGCCCTGTCGGCACTCCGATCCGCCGAGCGCTGCCCACGCTGATTCCGAGACAGTCGTCCGGCCCGCACAGAAGCGCCGCATCCGCGCTCTGATCCGGACACCTGCGGCACCCGAGCGCATCGTGCGACAGAGCCGCCAGGGGGCGAGGCGACGGCAAGGCGCAGCCGCGGCGATCAGCGGAGTGGACCCGCCGCAGCAGGGTATACACCTTCGAGCATTCGCCGGTGTGCTCGCCCCGACGATGCAGATGCTGCCCTGTCTTCGGGCCCGGCGGTGTGCCGCCACCCGCCCGGCGGCGTTGCAGGGCAACCGCTCGCCCCCGAAACGGGTGAGCATCAGGCGCTACCCACGCTGCGTGAGATCGACCGGGTCGCGATCGGTGAACGTTCGCCGAGGCGATGCGCGTCGGCAGCGCGGCTCAGCGCGACCCGGCAACTGCTACGCCGAGACATTCGATCTCCGGATGAGGATCTCGACGTCGGCGTAGCGAGTGGTATCCGTCGACGAGGACCATCGGGATGCGACCGGACCGCGTCCGGAATGAAACATGTTCCAATTTCGGTGTCGATGTGGTTATGGTGACGAAGGCGGCGGCCCCGTCGCGCCCAGCTGCCGTCACGCCGCCCACGACCGGAAGGACGCTCAATGACCGAGGAGTACGCCGACCTGCATCGGCCCGTGTTCACCGCGGACCTGCTCATCACCGCCCTCGAGCGCAGCGCCGAGAAGCCGGCCCTGTACCTCGGCGACGTCGTGCTCACCGGCGGGGAGATGCGCGACGAGATCAGCCGGTTCGGGCAGGCACTCGCCTCGGTCGGGGTGGGGCAGGGATCGTCGGTGGCGATGCTGTCGAAGAACCGCCCCGAGGTTCTCATCTCGATGGGCGCGACGATGGTCGCCGGCTGCCGCAACAGCGCGCTCAATCCCATGGGTTCGCTGTCGGACCACCTCTACATCGTCGACGACGCCGCCATCGAGACCCTCATCTTCGATCCGAACCACTTCGAGGAACGCGCCGCCGAACTGAGGGCACAGGTGCCGACGCTGAAGAACGTCTTCTCCCTCGGCCCGTCGGAGGTCGGCACCGACATCCTCGCCCTGGCCGCACAGTTCACTCCGCAGCGGCTCGTCGCCGCGCCGGTGGCGGCCGAGGACACGTCGAGCATCGTCTACACCGGCGGCACCACCGGCAAACCCAAGGGCGTCATGGGCTCGTTCCGCTCCGGCGCGACGCTCACCCAGATCCAGATGGCCGAATGGCAGTGGCCCGACGAGCCGCGCTTCCTGATCTGCACGCCGCTCTCGCACGCCGGCGCCGCGTTCTTCGTCCCGACGCTGCTGCGCGGCGGATCCCTCTACGTGCTGCCGTATTTCGAGCCGGGCCTGGTGCTCGAGACGATCGAGAAGCACCGCATCAACGCCACCATGCTGGTGCCCACGATGATCTACCTGCTGCTCGACCACCCCGATTTCGACCGCCGCGACCTGTCCAGCCTCGAGACCCTGTTCTACGGCGCGTCGGCGATGTCCCCGGCGCGGCTGCGGGAGGGCATCGAGCGGCTGGGCCCGGTGTTCTTCCAGTTCTACGGGCAGAGCGAATGCGGCATGACCATCTCCGTGCTGCGCAAGGAGGACCACCTCGCCGACGATCCGGAACGCCTCGCCACGTGCGGGCGGCCGGTCCCGTGGCTCGACGTGCGACTGCTCGACGACGACCTGAACGAGGTGCCGCGCGGGGAACTGGGGGAGATCTGCGTACGCGGGCCGCTGGTGATGAAGGGATACCTCGGCAAACCCGCAGAGACCGCCGAGGCGCTGCGGGGCGGCTGGCTGCACACCGGCGACGTCGCCCGGGCCGACAAGAACGGTTTCCTCACCATCGTCGACCGCAAGAAGGACATGATCGTCACCGGCGGATTCAACGTCTTCCCCCGCGAGATCGAGGACGTCATCTCCGCGCATCCGGCGGTCGCGTCCGTCGCGGTCGTCGGCGTGCCCGACGCCAAGTGGGGTGAGGCCGTCAAAGCCTGCGTGGTGCTGCGCGACGGCCGGTCGGTCCGCGCGGAGGAGCTGATCGAGAGAGTCCGCGCCGCAAAGGGTTCGGTGCACGCACCGAAGTCGGTGGACTTCCTCGACGCGCTGCCGCTCACCCCGTTGGGCAAGCTGGACAAGAAGACCCTGCGTGCGTCGTACCGGTAGGCGGCTCCGCCGCCGGTGTGTCCTTTGGGCGGTCAGGGGGGCCCAAAGGAGACACCGGCAGCGCAGCTGCACCTGTTGTCGGCGCTGCGTCGCCACCCGAGCCGGACAAGGACGGTCTCGACCTCTTCGGCGACGCCGCACGGGTCCCGGCTGACCTCGTCGTAGCCGTACACCAGGCGGGACCGCCCGGCCAGTTCGGCGGCGTTGTCGCGGCGACGGTCCCGGAAGGCGACCTCCGCCATCGAGTGGAACCTGCGTCCGTCGAGCCGGACCGTCAACGCGGCACCGTGGCCGTCGTACGTGCAGTCCTCGTACAGTGTCCGCCCATCCACGACGACCGGCGTCTGTCGATGTGCGAGGGGAAGCCCGTGTCGTTGCTCCACCTCGATCGCGTAACGGAGTTCGAGCATCGACTGGGCGCCGTCGGCGAGCAATCGGACCGCATCCTCGAGCGCCTTCCGGTATCGGAACGGGGTTCGTTCCTGCGTCCGCCGCCGGATCTCCGACAGCGGAATACGACTGTCCGTGACGATCCGGATCAACCGGATGTAGCCGTCGTGCGAGGTGGGCGCGGCCGTCGCCAGGTCGAGCGCGGTGTCGGCCCGGCCGGTGCGCGGGGGCATCGTCGGCACCCCGATGTGCGCATGGGCCCGGCTGCGGTGCACGATCACCCCCGGATGGAGCATCTCCCCGAGGTGCGGCAGCCGGATGCCGTGTGGCCTCGCCGTGGCGAAGGTGGCAGCCTGTCCCTTGGTCGACGATCCCATCGGCACGGTGACATGGACCGGTTCGAGTGGATCGTGGGGCAGCATCCCCCATTCCTCGGCGGCTGTGCGGTGACTGAGGATTCCGGCGTCACCGCAGAACGCGACGGCCGCGGCCAGTACCGCGGGCCGGGACAGCGGGCCGGTCGTCACCGAGTACACGCCACGGAGCACCTGCTGCCACCGCCCGTACTCGAGACGGTGCCGGATCCACGGCCACGTGTGTCCGTGATGTTCGAGCTGGGCGCGGGTGACGATGCCGTGCTGGAACGCGACGATCCGATCGAGTTCGGGCACGTCCGGAAGAACTGGCATGAAAGTCATGATTCGGGCGTGGATCGTCTCCGGAGGCCGGCAGAGGGCGAAGCGGCGCAATCTGTGGACGAACCGGGCGGGTGGGGATAACCCGGTGTGTCCTTTGGGCGGTCGGAGCCGCCCAAAGGACACACCGGCGGCGCAGCCGCCTATAGCGTGGGAGTGACACATCGGACACCCCTGGGAGGCGTAATGCTGTCAGTCGAGTCTGCCGACGTGGTGCGCGCGACCCTGCCGGTCGTCGGTGCTGCGATCGGCGACATCACCCCGATCTTCTACCGCCGCATGTTTGCCGCGCACCCGGAGTTGGAGCGGGACCTGTTCAACCGCGGCAACCAGGCACAGGGCGACCAGCAGCGCGCCCTCGCGGGGGCCATCGCCGCGTACGCGACGTTGCTGGTCTCGGAGAACGTTCCGCAGCCGGACGATCTGCTCGCCAGGATCGCGAACAAACACGCCTCGCTCGGGATCATCGCCGACCAGTACGAGATCGTG
>NZ_PCZU01000197.1:0-10735 GCF_002887785.1 Rhodococcus sp. ENV425 | reverse complement strand
CAAGCACCTGTTCGAGGCGATCGT
The DNA here is from genome assembly GCF_002887785.1 of Rhodococcus sp. ENV425. Lineage (NCBI taxonomy): Bacteria > Bacillati > Actinomycetota > Actinomycetes > Mycobacteriales > Nocardiaceae > Rhodococcus > Rhodococcus sp. ENV425. The sequence goes on along the minus strand of NZ_PCZU01000197.1, from coordinate 10,711 downwards.
GGAGGTTCTCGGCGAGGCGGTCACGCCGGAGGTCGCGGCGGCGTGGGACGAGGTGTACTGGGAGATGGCGCGGGCCTTGATTTCGATCGAGGACGGGCTCTACCGGGACGCGGGTGTGGAGCCGGGACAGGTGTGGCAGCGTCTCGTGGTGACGCGGCGCGTCCAGGAGTCGCCGGACACGGTGTCGTTCGTGCTGGCGAATCCGGACGGGACGACGCTGCCGGCGGCCCGGCCCGGCCAGTACGTGTCGGTGGCGGTGCGACTTCCGGACGGCGCCCGGCAGATCCGTCAGTACAGCCTCACCCGAGCTCCGGAGCGCACCAGTTGGGGGATCACCGTCAAGGCGATCGGACCGAGCACGGCCGAGGACGGGACGGAGATTCCGGCCGGTGAAGTGTCGGTGTTCTTGCATCACAACGTGTTCGAGGGTGACGAGCTGGACGTGTCGCTGCCGTTCGGGGATCTGGTGCTCGACGACAGCAGCGACCCACTGCTGCTGATCTCGGCGGGCATCGGCTGCACACCCATCATCGGGATGCTGCACTATCTCGCGCGCACCGAAACCGACCGTTACGTCACGGTGCTGCACGCCGACCGGGCGCCGTCGCGGCACGCGCACCGGCAGGAACTGGTCGAGCTGGTCGACCGGCTGCCCGGCGCGAAACTGCACCACTGGTACGAGGACCTCGGTGTTCGGCCGGCTACCGACACCACCCGGCTCGGTCGAATCGACATGGACGAGATCGAAATCCGGCCGGATTCCCGGGTGTACCTGTGCGGTCCGCTACCGTTCATGGAGTCGGTCCGGACCTCGCTCCTGGCCCGTAACGTGCCGGAGGGCAACATCCGTTACGAGGTGTTCGGCCCCGACAAATGGCTGCCGTGACCCGCCGCCTACAGGGGGTCGAAGCTGATGTTCTGCCGCGGCGTGCCGCCGGCGGACAGTGCGTAGAGGGTGGTCTTGATCATCGACGGGGACCCGGCGATCTGGATCTGCCGATCGGCCCAGGAGCCGAACTGTGAGACCACCTTTCCCAGCTTGCCGTGCAGGGTCCGGTGCAGGCCCGGCGGCGGATCTTCCACGGGAACCGGGTGCCACCACGGGTTCTCGGTCTCCTCCACGACGGGCACGACCGTGAGCCACGGATTGGTGGTGGCCAGCTGCCACAGCGTCTGCAGGTCGTAGAGGTCGCAGGGGTACTTGCCGCCGAAGAACAGGTGCACGCGCGGGTTGTCGCCCCGCATGCCCATCTCCATCAGTTGCGCCCGCAGCGGCGCGAGGCCTGTGCCGGAGGCGATCATCAGCACGTCCTCACCGCTGTCGCGGTCGACGTGCAGGCCGCCGAGCGGCGGCCCGATCACCCAGCGGTCCCCGACGGAGGTGTCGCCGACCAGTGCCGGGCTGACCCAGCCGCCGGACACGCGACGGACGTGGAACTCGATCTGGCCGTACGGGTTCGGGGGGATTGCCGCCGACAGGTACCGCCACATGTGCGGCCGCTGCGGGATCTGCACGCTCATGTACTGCCCGGCGTGGTACGGGATGGGCGAGTCCGTCTCGAGCCGGATGATCGCCAGGTCGGGCAGCACCCGTTCGTGGCCGACGACGGTGGCGCCCCACGCGGCGGGCAGGTCGTCCTCGGCGGCGGCGGCGGCCATGGTGTCGACGACGTGGGTGATGACCCCGGACCACGTGCGGTCGAGGGCGTCGGTCCACAGGATGGGCGGGGTGCACTCGCGCACGGCGGTGTGCAGGGCCCGGCCGGCGGCATGGAAGTGGTCGGGCCGGACGCCGTACTTGCGGTGGTCGCGGCCGAGCTGGGTGAGGAAGGCGGTGACGGTGTCGGGGTCGCCGAGCCGGTTGATCGCCCAGCCGACGGCGGTCGCGAACCGCTGCCGCATCGTCTCCATTCCCGCGGGGAACAGCTCGCGGATGCCGACGGTGTCGCTCCACAGGGCGGTGTAGAAGGCCGTGGCGAAGCGCTCGGCGCCGCCGGGGGTCGCGACGATCGACGCGAAGCTGAGCTGGACACGGGCGACGGCGAAGGCCTCCACGCACCCTCCCGCTCGCCGTCTCTGCTGGTCGGCCGCCACTGTAGTCCCGCGGCGGTGTTTCGGCCACAATCGACGTCGAGCGGCTCGATGACCCCCGCGATGTGCCGCAGGTCACACGACTCGATAAAGTTGAGCGGAACAAACTCAACTTTGGGGCCGTTGAAGCATGCGAACGCCCGCGGCGGGAGGCTGGCGGGTGCAGAATTGATACCGGCTCGCTCAATGAAGGGAAGGGGTTCGCAGTGGACTCGTTCAATCCCACCACCAAGACCCAGGCGGCGATGACGGCTGCCATGCAGTCCGCGTCCGCTGCGGGCAATCCGGAGATCCGTCCGGCCCACCTGCTCGTCGCGCTGCTCGACCAGACCGACGGCATCGCCGCGCCGCTGCTCAAGGCCGTCGGCGTGGACCCGACCGTCGTGCACCGGGAGGCGCAGACACTCGTCGACCGGCTGCCCAGCGCCACCGGCGCCACCACCACGCCGCAACTCGGCCGGGAGGCCGTCGCCGCCCTGACCGCCGCGCAGCACCTCGCCACCGAACTCGACGACGAGTACGTCTCGACCGAGCACGTGCTCGTCGGCCTGGCCGGCGGCGATTCCGACGTCGCCAAGCTCCTCGTCGGGCACGGCGCCACCCCCGCCGCGCTGCGCGACGCGTTCACCACCGTCCGCGGCAGCGCCCGCGTGACCAGCCCGGACCCCGAGGGCACCTACCAGGCGCTCGAGAAGTACTCGACCGACCTCACCGCCCGCGCCCGGGAGGGCAAGCTCGACCCGGTCATCGGCCGCGACAACGAGATCCGTCGCGTCGTCCAGGTGCTGAGCCGGCGTACCAAGAACAACCCCGTGCTCATCGGCGAGCCCGGCGTCGGCAAGACCGCCATCGTCGAGGGCCTCGCCCAGCGCATCGTCGCCGGCGACGTCCCCGAGTCCCTGCGCGGCAAGACCGTCATCGCGCTCGACCTCGGGTCGATGGTCGCCGGCGCCAAGTACCGCGGCGAGTTCGAGGAACGCCTCAAGGCCGTGCTCGACGAGATCAAGGAATCGGCCGGGCAGATCATCACCTTCATCGACGAGCTGCACACCATCGTCGGCGCCGGCGCGACCGGCGAATCGGCGATGGACGCCGGCAACATGATCAAGCCCATGCTCGCCCGCGGCGAGCTGCGCCTCGTCGGCGCCACCACCCTCGACGAGTACCGCAAGTACATCGAGAAGGACGCCGCCCTCGAACGCCGCTTCCAGCAGGTGCTCGTCGGCGAGCCGAGCGTGGAGGACACCGTCGGCATCCTGCGCGGGCTCAAGGAGCGGTACGAGGTGCACCACGGCGTGCGCATCACCGACTCCGCGCTCGTCGCCGCCGCCACCCTCTCCGACCGGTACATCACCTCCCGGTTCCTGCCGGACAAGGCCATCGACCTCGTCGACGAGGCCGCGTCCCGGCTGCGCATGGAGATCGACTCGCGCCCCGAGGAGATCGACTCGGTCGAGCGCATCGTCCGTCGCCTCGAGATCGAGGAGATGGCGCTGCAGAAGGAGACCGACGAGGCCTCCAAGGACCGGCTCGAGAAGCTGCGCGCCGAACTCGCCGACGAACGCGAGAAGCTGAACCAGCTCACCACCCGCTGGCAGAACGAAAAGACCGCCATCGATTCGGTGCGGGGAATCAAGGAACAACTCGAGGCGCTGCGCGGCGAGGAGGAACGCGCCGAACGCGACGGTGACCTCGGCAAGGCCGCGGAGCTGCGCTACGGCCGCATCCCGCAGCTGGAGAAGGAACTGGAGAAGGCCGCCGCCGCGTCCGGAGCCGCCTCCGACGGCGACGTCATGCTCAAGGAGGAGGTCGGCCCGGACGACGTCGCCGACGTCGTCGCCGCCTGGACCGGCATCCCCGCCGGCCGCATGATGGAGGGCGAGACCGCCAAGCTGCTGCGCATGGAGTCCGAGCTCGGCAAGCGGGTCGTCGGCCAGGACGAGGCCGTACAGGCCGTGTCGGACGCGGTGCGCCGCTCGCGGGCGGGCGTCGCCGACCCGAACCGGCCCACCGGCTCGTTCCTGTTCCTCGGCCCCACCGGCGTCGGCAAGACCGAGCTGGCGAAGGCGCTGGCGGACTTCCTGTTCGACGACGAACGCGCCATGGTGCGGATCGACATGTCCGAGTACAGCGAGAAGCACTCCGTCGCGCGGCTCGTCGGCGCCCCTCCGGGCTACGTCGGCTACGAGTCGGGTGGCCAGCTCACCGAGGCGGTGCGTCGCCGCCCCTACTCGGTGGTGCTGTTCGACGAGGTCGAAAAGGCCCACCCGGACGTGTTCGACACGCTGCTGCAGGTGCTCGACGACGGTCGGCTCACCGACGGGCAGGGCCGCACCGTCGACTTCCGCAACACGATCCTGATCCTCACCTCGAACCTCGGTGCGGGTGGCGACCGGGAGCACATCATGGCGGCGGTGCGGGCGGCGTTCAAGCCGGAGTTCATCAACCGGCTCGACGACGTGGTGATCTTCCACTCGCTGACCGAGGAGCAGCTCGAGCAGATCGTCGACATCCAGCTCGAGCAGCTGGCCGGGCGTCTAGCGGCCCGGCGGCTCGCGCTCGACGTGTCGACCTCGGCCCGGTTCTGGCTCGCCGTGCGGGGCTACGACCCGCAGTACGGTGCGCGTCCGCTGCGCCGGCTCATCCAGCAGTCGATCGGCGATCAGCTCGCCAAGAAGCTGCTGGCCGGGGACATCAAGGACGGCGACACCGTCTCGGTGGGCGTCAGCGACGACGGCGACCACCTCGTGATAGGCGCCTGACGCCGCCGGTGCGTCCTTTGGGCTGCTGTGCCAGCCCAAAGGACGCACCGGCGCGCAGCGCCTAACCTGGAGGGACCATGACGAACCCGCACGATCCGCGCACCCCCCAGGAGCGCGCCTACTCGCTCGACGAGGGGCGTGCGGACGACGCGCGCGCGACGGGCACCGGCCGCACCGACCCGGACGCCGACGACACCCGGGTCCTGCACACCGCCGACCCGACCGAGGCGTACGGCCGTCCGCCCGCCAACCCCACCCTGGTCTACCCGGCGTACGACCCCCGGTTCGATCCGACGGCGGCGCCGCCCAACCCGACGCAGGCGTTCGAGCAGCCCGGCTCCTACGGGCCCCAGCCGCAGTACGCGCCGACCCAGCAGTACGCGCCGACCCAGCAGTACACGTCGGCGCAGCAGTACCCGCACACCCAGCAGTACGGGGCGGCGCCACCCACCCCGCCGCACACCGGCGAGTACCCGGCGCTCGACGCGAAGCCGCCCCGGCGGCGCCGTTGGGGCCTGATCCTGCTCGCCGCGGTGGCGCTGATCGTGCTGGCCGGCTTCGGCGGCTATCTGCTCAGCGGCGGCAGCGGCGACGACCCGCAGCAGCGCAGCGCGGCGGCCCCGACCACCACGACCACGGTGCCCCGGCCCGCGCCCACGACGCCCGCGCCCACCACCGACCCGGCCGTGCCCGGCCTGCCGTTCGAGCAGCTGCCCGGCGGGCTCGGCGACGTCATCGGCGCGGCCGGCACCGTCGTCGGCACGATCACCGCCAACGACGGCACCTCCCTCACGCTCAGCGGCATGGGCGGCTCGAGCGTCACCGTGCGGCTCACGCCCGAGACGCAGATCATGTCGCTCGCGGGCTCCGATCCGTCGGCGCTGCGGGTCGGCGACTCGGTCGTCGCGCAGGGCTCGCCGTTGCGGGACGGGGAGATGATCGCCGACACTGTGGTCAGCGCGTCCCTGCCGTCCTTCGGCGGTCCGGGCAACTAGAACGCGATAGGCTGACCCTCGATGACGGTTATGTGGTTCGGACTGGCGGCGATCGCACTCGCGGGTGCGCTGGTGCTGCTCTACATCGACCGCACGCGCCGCGAACAGTCCGGCCGCGTGCGCGAGATCTGGGCGCGCGCCCAGGGCTACAAGTACAGCGCCGCCGACGACACCCTGCCCGGGCACTGGCACCGGGCGGCCCTGGCCAAGCAGGAGTATCTCGGCGCGGTGGACGTGGTCCACGGCATCCGCCGTGGCGAGGAGTTCATCCTCTTCGACATCGAGGAGACCGCGACGATCGTCGCGGTGCGCCGCAAGGTCGGCTCCGACGTCGACATCGACCTGCGCCTGAAGTCGACGCCGCCGCCGAAGGACTCGGACATGAACCTGCTCGGCGCCATCGGTCCGCGCATCGTGTTCGCCACCGACCTCGAGATCGCCCGCCGCATCTGTGACCAGCGCATGGTCGCCTACACCGAGTCGATCCCGCCGCACGTGCAGATGCTGTGGAGCGAGGGCGAATGGACCCTCGGCTCGATCCCCGTGGGCAGCACCGGCCGGGAATGGGACTCGGCCATCGAGACCGTCGCCCGGCTCTCCGGGATCCTGCACGTGCTGCCCCCGATCGTGGAGCCGCAGGAACTCGACCGGGTCGCGCACGACCCCGGCCGCCCCTCCGCGCGGCACTGAGCCCACCGCGTCACCGGAAGCGGCCGGCGCGCTGCGCTAGCTTTAGCCCATGACTTCCGCTGCCACCCGGCCCGTCGCCCTGATCACCGGCCCCACGTCCGGCATCGGCGCAGGCTTCGCGCGCGCGCTCGCCGGCAAGGGGTACGACCTCGTGCTCGTCGCCCGTCGCGAGGAGAGCCTGCGGTCCCTCGCCGACGAACTGACGTCGCGTTTCGGCACCACCTCGGAGGTCCTCGCCGCAGACCTGGCCACCGAGGACGGCCGCGCCTCCGTCGCGCGGCGCCTCGCCGAGGGCGTGGAGATGCTCGTCAACAACGCCGGGTTCGGTACGTCCGGCGAATTCTGGACCGCCGACCCCGCTCTGCTGCAGTCGCAGCTCGACGTCAACGTCACCGCCGTGATGCAGCTGACCCGGGCCGCGCTGCCGCCGATGATCGCGGCAGGCAGGGGCAGCATCGTCAACGTCGCCAGCGTCGCCGGGTTGCTCTCCGGGCGGGGTTCGACGTACTCGGCGAGCAAGGCCTACGTCGTCTCGTTCACCGAGGGACTGGCCGGCGGCCTCGCCGGCACCGGGGTGCGGGTGCAGGCGCTGTGCCCCGGCTTCGTGCACACCGAGTTCCACGAGCGGGCCGGGATCGAGATGAGCTCGATCCCGGAACTGATGTGGCTCGACGTGGACACGGTGGTGCGCACGTCCCTCGCCGACCTCGAGGCCGGCAAGGTGATCAGCATTCCGGGCCTGCAGTACAAGGTGCTCACGACGGTGGGCCGGCTCGTCCCGAAGAACCTGGTGCGCAGGGCGACCAACCTGGTCGGCCGCGGCCGGGGACGGACGTAGGCCCAGCGCAGGTAACGGTCCGGACACGGCGCGCCGACACGGCGCGTCGCGACTCGGGCGCCCCCGCGGGCCCGCGGTAGATTTCGCCCTGTGACGTCTGTGGCTCTTGTGATTGTCGTTGCGGTCGTGGTGGTACTGCTGCTGTGGACGCGCGCCGCCGTCCGCCGCCTCCGGGTGCTGAAGATGCGCCACCGCGACAGCCTGCGGCTGCTGACCAACGAACTCGACGACCGCTACGACCAGGTGCCCGCCCTCGTCGCGGCCTCCGCCGGCGCCGGCATGGACCGCAGCCGGCTCAGCCCCGTCGTCGGAGCCCGCTCCCTGGCAATCGCCATGCGCGACCAGCGGCTGCCCCTGGGCGAGCGGGCCGCGGCCGAGAACACCCTGTCGGCGGCCCTGCACGACCTGATCGGCGTCCTCGACGGCGTCAACCACTGGCCGTTCATCCGCGTCGCCCGCGAGTTGCAGACCCGCGAGCAGCGCATCGCCGGGGCCGCCCGCGTCCACAACGACCTCGGCCGCGCCATCAACACCGCGACCACCACCTTCCCGGCCTCGGTGTTCGCGCGCCTCGCCGCGGTCGGACCCGTCCCGCTGTTCGAGGTCGCCGCCCCGCCCGCCCCCACCGCCGTGGCCCCGCCTGAGCCCGTCGCGACGGCTCCCGCCTCCGCCCCCGGAGGCGACGCGCCGACCGGCGGATCGGACGCGCCGACCGGCGGATCGGACACCGTCGCGGCCTGACCGTCGGACCCCGACTAGGCTCGTCGTCGCCGGCGCCCTCGGGGCGCGGCGTGGAACGAGAGACGGTGAGGGGTTGCGATGAGTGATCGCGAGGAGTTGGCTGCGCTGGTTCGCGAACTGGCGGTGGTGCACGGCAAGGTGACCTTGTCGTCCGGCAAAGAGGCCGACTACTACGTGGATCTCCGCCGCGCCACCCTGCACCACCGGGCCGGCCCGCTGATCGGCAAGCTCATCCGGGAACTGGTCGCCGACTGGGACTTCGACGCCGTGGGCGGCCTCACCATGGGTGCCGATCCGGTGGCGCTCGCGGTCATGCACGCCGCCGGCCGCCCGATCGACGCGTTCGTCGTCCGCAAGGCCGCCAAGGCGCACGGCATGCAGCGGCAGATCGAGGGTCCCGACGTGCTCGGCAAGCGCGTCCTGGTGGTCGAGGACACGACCACCACGGGCAACTCTCCGCTCACCGCGGTCAAGGCCCTGCGCGACGCCGGCGCGACGGTCGTGGGTGTCGCCACCGTCGTCGACCGGGCCACCGGTGCCGGCGAGGTGATCGCCGCGGAGGGCGTCGAGTACCGCTACCTGCTGGGCCTGCAGGACCTGGGACTGCAGGACGCCTAGGTTTTCCGTGGCCGGGCGGGTGCGACGGACCGCGACGCGCCTCGCGGACGGCCGGGAACTGTTCTATTTCGACGACACCGAGCCGTACGTCGGTGGTGGCGCGGTGCGGGAGCGGCACGACACGCGGCGGCTACCGTCGGCCGGGGCCGCGTCCGAACTCCGCTTCGACCCGCTGACGGGGGAGTGGGTGGTCTCCGCGTCGCACCGCATGGACCGCACCTTCCTGCCGGACCCCGCGGACTGCCCGCTGTGCCCCACCCGTCCGGGCCGGGCCGCCACCGAGATCCCCGCCGACGACTACGACGTGGTGGTGTTCGAGAACCGCTTCCCGGCCCTCGGGCCGGGTGGCGCCGTCGCCGGTCCGGTGGACGGCGACCCGCTGTGGCCGCGACGACCCGCGACGGGCCGCTGCGAGGTGGTCGCGTTCACCGCCGACCACGACGCCCGGTTCGCCGACCTGAGCGTCGCGCGGGTCCGCACGGTGTTCGATGCGCTGGCCGACCGCACCGCCGAACTCTCGGCCGCCCCCGACGTGCGGCAGGTGTTCTGCTTCGAGAACCGGGGCGCGGAAATCGGTGTGACGCTTCAACATCCGCACGGGCAGATCTATGCTTACCCGTTCCTGCCGGCGCGGTCGCAGGGGCTGGTGCAGCGGGCCCGCGCGCACCACGCCGCGACGGGCCGGCTGCTGCAACGCGACGTGCTCGAGGCCGAACGCCGGGCGGGCACGCGCATCGTGTGGTCCGGGCGGCGGTGGACCGCCTACGTGCCGGCCGCGGCGCGGTGGCCGATCGAGGTGCACCTCGCCCCGCATCGCGACGTGCCGGACCTCGCCGCCCTCGACGACCCCGAGCGCGACGAGCTGGCGGTGGCCTACCGGGAGTTGCTGCGCCGCGTGGACCTGTTCTTCGACGGCGTGGACCGCGTCCCCTACATCGCGGCCTGGCACCAGGCGCCGGTCGGCGACGAGCGACCGTACGGTCGTCTGTTCTGCCAGATCTTCTCGCTGCGCCGCGCCGCCGACAAGCTCAAGTACCTGGCCGGCTCGGAGTCCGCGATGGGTGTATGGATCAGCGACACCTCCGCCGAACGCATCGCGGCGCGACTGCGGGAGCTCGCCGGATGAAGGTGTGCGCGGCCGCGGCGGCCGAGTTCGCCCGGGAGTTCGGTGGGGTACCGGAGGGGGTGTGGTGCGCGCCGGGCCGGGTCAACCTGATCGGTGAGCACGTCGACTACGCCGGCGGGCTGTGCCTGCCCCTGGCGCTGCCGCAGGTCACGGCGGCGGCGGTGCGTCGCCGCGACGACGGGACGGTGCGGCTCGTCAGCGAGGGCTTCGCCGGTGCGTCCTTTGGGCTGCTCCAGCCGCCCAAAGGACGCACCGGCGGCTGGGCCGCCTACGTCGCCGGGGTGATTCACACGCTCGACCCGCCCGGGTTCGCGGGCGTCGACGTCGCGATCGCCTCCGACGTGCCGGTGGGGGCGGGCCTGTCCAGCTCGGCGGCACTCGAGGCGGCCGTCGCCCTCGCCCTGGCCGAGCTGTACGGGCTGCCGGTCGACGATGCCGGCCGGGCCGCCCTCGCCGCCGCCTGCACGCGGGCCGAGAACGACTGTGTCGGCGCCCCCACCGGCGGCATGGACCAGCAGATCGCGCTGCGCGGCCGGGCCGGTCGTGCACTGCTGCTGGACTGCGCGACCGGAGCGGTCGAGCACATCCCGATCGACCTGGAATCGCACGGCCTGGCGCTGCTCGTCGTCGACACGGACGCGCCGCACCGCCTCGTCGACGGGCCGTACGGGCAGCGGCGCCGCGACGTCGAGGAGGCCGCGCGCCGGCTCGGCGTGACGAGTCTGCGCGAGGTCGACACCGTGGCTGCGCTCGACGCGCTGACCGATCCGGTGCTGCGGCGCCGGGCCGGGCACGTCGTCACGGAGATCGCCCGGGTGCGCGCCGCCGTCGCCGCGCTGCGGGACGACGC
>NZ_PCZU01000196.1:2736-5839 GCF_002887785.1 Rhodococcus sp. ENV425 | reverse complement strand
GACGAGCGGGCTCGGGCTTCGGTCAACTGCTTACTGAGGTTCGCAAACGTCGGCCGAACGCCGGACTTGAACTGGTGGACGGCTTCGTTCCACAGGAACCGGCAGCGATGCCACTCCTCGATCAGGGCGCGTTCGGCGGTGGTGCCCGGCCGCAACCGGAAGTTGTAGCGCACCACCTCGATCCCCATGCCCGGCACGCTAACCGACCCCACCGACAGGTTTGCCCGACACCACCACTCCCCCGAAAGGAGGACGGCGCTTCCTCTCCCTCGTGAACGAGGGACTATCCGCGCCCAACTCAGATGACCGCCACCGTCGCCGACGGCGCGCTGGGCGAGGTCGCACTGCACCGCCTCTGACCGGAAATCGAGCCGGACGACCGGTTCGGGCGTACGGTGGGTGTGCCCCGCCACCGCCCGAGGGAGCCCACATGCCTGCATCCTTCTTTGCGCATCCGCACCAGGCGTTCACCGCAGGTTTCTACCGCGACGAGGACTTCGACTTCGAGGTCCGGTTCCTGCTCGGACAGGCCGTGCACGGTGCGGCGGACGTGGGGGAGGTACTCGCCACCATCGCCCCGCTCGGCGAGAAGGATCACGAGAAGTGGTTCGAGGCCTGGGTGGCGCTCGGCAGTCGAGTCCGGGGGCTCGCCGATGCCTCCGCCGAGGCCGGGCACGTCGTCAGCGCCGCGGGCGCATACCTGCGTGCCGCAACGTATTTCGCTACCGCGGTCAACTCCGTGGACGGTCTGGCCGACGACGGCCCGCTGCTGCCGACGTTTCGGCAGCACCGGGCGGCGTGGGACCGGTTCGTCGAGACCACCGCGCACCCGGCCGAGCGGGTGGACATTCCCTACGAGGACGGCTTCCTGCCGGGCTACCTGCTGCGGCCGCTCGGCGAGGAGACCCGCGAACCACGCCCCACCCTGATCCTGAACAACGGCAGCGACGGGCCCATCAGCAGCCTGTGGACCGCCGCCGGGGCCGGGGCCCTCGCCCGCGGCTACAACGTGCTGTTCTTCGACGGTCCCGGCCAGCAGTCCATGCTGTTCGAGCGCGGCGTGCCGTTCCGGCACGACTGGGAGGCCGTGATCACGCCGATCGTGGACTTCCTCCTCCGGTACCCGGAGGTCGACGGCTCGCGCATCGCCCTCTACGGGATCAGTCAGGCCGGATACTGGGTGCCGCGCGCACTGGCCTTCGAGCACCGGATCGCGGCGGCAATCGCCGATCCGGGGGTGGTCGACGTGTCCGCGTCGTGGCTCGCCCACATGCCCAAGAACATGATCGAGTTGCTCGAGAAGGGCGACCGGGAGAAGTTCGATCGCGACATGGCCTTCGGCATGCGGCTGTCGGGCCGGCTCGAGCGCACGTGGCGGTTCCGGGCCCGCCCCTACCGCAGGATGGACTCGTATTTCGACACCCTCACCGAGGTGCTGAAGTACCGGCTCGGCGATCTCCCCGAGTCGATCACGACGCCGCTGTTCGTCACCGACCCCGAGGACGAGCAGTTCTGGCCCGGCCAGTCCCGGCAGCTCGCCGAGCGGCTGCGCGGGGCGAAGGAACTGGCGTCGTTCACCGCGGCGGAGGGTGCCAACTTCCACTGCCAGCCCCTCGCTCGCAGCCTCACCGACCAGCGGATGTTCGACTGGCTGGACACGGTGCTGGCCGACCGGGCCCGCGTCCGGGCCTCCGGCGGCGCGCCGGCGCGTGAGGTGGCGGACGGCTGAGCGAGGTGGCCGCCGGGCAGGAGATCCGGCCCGGAGACCTCCTCAGTCCGCGAAGAACAGGGCCGCCGCCGCATCCCGCGCGATCAGGAACCCGGCGATACCCAGCACCCATCCCAGCGCCGAGTCGGCGTGCCGGGCGGTGAACTCGTCGAGACGTCGCAGCAGCGGCTCGATCCGCCGGTGCACGACGAGCCGGCCCACCACCAGCAGCAGGGCCGGCAGCACCATCACCGCGCAGTACCCGGCGAGCAGGCCGGCGCCGGGGGCGGCCGGCAGGCCCGTCGCCACGATCGTCCCGATCGCCGCCAGGTACGGCAGCATCGTGGCGACCTCGACGGTCCCGGCACCGAGCGCGAGCACTGCCACACCGGACCCCGTCCGTTGCCGCTCGAGGGCCCGGGAGCGCCAGTGCCGCAGCCGGCTCCCGCGGCCCGCAACCCGCGCCTTCCCCGAGTCGAATCGCCAGCTCACCGCGAACAGAGCCGCGCCCACCGAGAGTTGCGCCCAGTGCCACGCCGTCGTGTCGCTCCACCGCGCGAGCGCCGCAGCGCCGTTCCGGCCCGCGGACATGAGCACGAGTCCGACGACGAAGTAGAACGCGGCGATCGACAGCAGGTACACCAGCAGGCGGCGTACGGGGGGCCGGCCCGGCACGGTGAGCAACCACAGCGGCACGACGAGGGTGCCGAGACTGGTGCTGTCCACGAGCGCCAGCACCGCGAGCGTGCCCAGGAGAGCGAGGTCCATGGCTCGATGCTCGGCGGTCACCGCACGCGTGTCGTCGGTCTTCGGAACGAGGCGGGGTCCTCCGTCGGGAGGACGAACCGGCCGCGCGCCTGTGCTGTGATGAACGGGTGCCGCGTTGGTCGTCTCTCTCCGTCACCGCGCAGGGCTGGTGTATCGCGGTGGCCGAGTTCCTGCTCGGGCTGCTGTTGCTGTCCGCAGGTCTGTACGAACTCGCCCCCGTCAGGGTGGAGGCTCCGGCGGCCGTGCGTATCGGCCTGCTGGCGGCCGTGTGCGGCGCAGCGGTGCTCCGGGTGCGGCGGCCGGTGGCGGCACTCGTGCTCGGTGCGGTGCCGCTGGGCATCGACCTCCTGCTCGGGCCGTCCCTGCCCGTGTGGCTCGTCTACTCCGACCTGCTCTACGCCGGCGTCCGCTACGGCACCGAGCGGCAGGCACGGGCGCTGCTCGGCCTCGCCTCCGCGCTCTCCGCGGCCTGTTTCGGGGTCGTCTACGTCGTCACCGGGAACTGGCAGCTGCTGGTGCTCACGGCGATTGCGCTGTCCGCGTTCGTCGGCACTCCGCTGTGGTGGGGGCGCGCGGTCCGGTTGCACAAGGACGTCGCCGACGCCGAACGCGCCCGCGCCGAGGCCG
>NZ_PCZU01000196.1:0-2719 GCF_002887785.1 Rhodococcus sp. ENV425 | reverse complement strand
CACCACGATCGCCGAACTCGACCGGCGGGCCGCCGTGGCGGCCGAGCGCAACCGCATGGCCCGCGATCTGCACGACGTCGTCGCCGGGCACCTGTCGGCGATCGCGATCCAGTCCGAGGCCGCGCTGGGCCTCTCCCGCGATGCGTCGTCGCCGACGGCCCGCCGGATGGAGGCGCTGCACGCCGTGCTCGAATCGGTGCGGAGCAACAGCGTCGACGCGCTCGAGGAGATGCGGGAGATGATCGGACTACTGCGGGACCGGCCCGTCCTCGGCGAGACGACCGCGCCCGGGCGGCTGGCCCACCTCGGCAAGCTCGTCGACTCGGCCCACGCCGGGGGCACCGTCGTCCACGTCCGCCGGTCGGGTCCGGGGCGGCAGCTGCCCGTCGCCGTCGACCACGCCGCCTATCGCATCGTCCAGGAGGCCCTGACCAACGCCGCCAAGCACGCGCCCGGCGTCCCCGTCGAGCTGTCGCTGGACGCGCGCGGCGACCGGTTGGAGGTGACCGTGCGCAACCCGCTCCCCGACGGGACGGTTGCCGCGCCGCGCACGCCGTCGGGCGGCCGGGGCCTGGCGAGCATGCGGGAACGCACCGAACTTCTCGGCGGCCGGTTCCGGGCGGGTCCGTCCGACGGGACGTGGGTCGTGGGGGCGTCGCTGCCGCTGCGCCCGGGAGCGCCGTCGTGATCCGGGTGCTGCTCGCCGACGACCACGGAGCCATCCGCGCGGGGCTGGCGATGATCCTGTCCGCGACCTCCGATCTCGAGGTGGTCGGCGAGGCCGCCGACGGCGACGTCGCCGTGCGTCAGGTGCGGGCGCTGCGGCCGGACGTTGTGCTCATGGACATCCGCATGCCGGGCACCGACGGCATCGAGGCCACCCGCCGGATCCGCGAGACGAGCGATACCCAGGTGCTCGTCCTCACGACCTTCGACGTCGACGAGTACGTCCTGGGTGCGCTGCGCGCCGGCGCCGCGGGCTTCCTGCTGAAGTCGGCCTCCGCGCAGGAGCTGACCGACGGTATCCGGCGGGTGGCCCACGGCGACGGCGTGCTGTCCCCGCAGGTGACCCGCACCGTCATCGCGGGCCTGGCCGCCGGTGCCGCCGAACCGGTGCCGCCGCCGACCGGCGTGGACCTGCTCACGGACCGGGAACGCGAGGTGCTCGACTGCCTCGGTGAGGGCCTGGCGAACCAGCAGATCGCCGAGCGCCTGAACATCGGCGCCACCACCGTCAAGACCCACGTCTCCCGGGTCCTGGCGAAGCTGGGGGTGGATTCGCGGTTGCACGCCGCGTTCGTCGCCCGGCAGATCGCGGGCAGGTAGGTCGCCTCCTCCGGAGGGAGGACACCCGGTCCGTCGGATGGCCGACGCGCCGGCGACCGCCTCACGTCAGGGTCGTAGTCATGACTGCAACCGAGACGACGACCCGGCCCGGGCGCATCGTTGCGCTCGACGTCGCGCGCGGCATCGCCATCCTGGGCACGCTCGGCACGAACATCTGGATCTTCACCGACCCGGCCGGCATCGTCGGCTACCTGAACACGCTCGGTTCCGAGCCGTGGCCCCAGCGGATCCTCATGCAACTCGCCCAGGGCAAGTTCCTGGGGTTGCTGACCTTGATGTTCGGGATCGGTCTGGCGATCCAGGCGGCGTCGGCGCGACGGGCGGGACGGCCGTGGCCGGGCGGGTACCGGGTGCGTGCCGCGCTGCTGTTGCTCGACGGCGCGCTGCACTACCTGCTCGTCGCCGAATTCGACATCCTCATGGGTTACGCACTGGTGTCGATGCTCGTGTGCGGTCTCGTCGTCGCATCGGCACGGGCGCGGCTGTGGGTGGCCGTCGCCGCGTCCGCCGCGCACGTGCTGCTGCTCACCGCGCTGGTGGCGGCGATCGCGGCCGAGCCGGACTCCGGGGCGCCCACCGCCCCGGCCACCGACATGTTCGCCACCGGCAGCTGGTGGGATCTGGTGGTGTTCCGGGCCGAGAACGTCGGCGCGTTCCGAGCCGAGGTGATCTTCGTGATCCCGATGACGATCGCGATGTTCCTCGCCGGTGCCGCGCTGTACGAGGCGGGAATCTTCGATCCGGGCAGCCGGGTGCTGCGGCGGAAGCTGATGCTGCTCGGGGCGGTCGCCGCCCCGGTCGACGCGGTCGTGGGATTGTGCGGCGGTGAGGCCGGTGTGCTGGTCGCCCGCTACGGCGTGGCCCCGTTCGTCGCGGTCGGCCTGCTCGCCTGGATCGCGCAGTTCCACGCGACGCCGCGGCGGGCGGGGGTGGTCGGGACCGGGCTGGAACGCATCGGCCGGACCGCGTTGAGCTGCTACGTCGCGCAGAACGTTCTCGCCTCGGCGCTGTGCTACGGCTGGGGCCTCGGGCTGGCGGCGAGAGTTGATCCGTCGCTGCGGGTACCGTTCACCGTCGCGGTGTACCTGCTGGTGTGTGCGGTGCTGGTCGTCACGGCGAGCTGGTGGCTGCGGCGGTATCGGCAGGGGCCGGTCGAGTGGTTGTGGCGGGTCTCGTACCAGCGGCTGGTGCGCGAGCCGGCGACCCCTTCCTAGTGGGCCGAATGTCACATTTGGATCGCGGAGCGGAACGCCTGTGACATTCGGTCCGCTGGGAGCGGCTACCCACCGACGGAGCTATGCGCTAATCTGTGACTCGACCGTGATCAATCCGTTATTAAACGGACCGCTCGAACGTCGAGGACAGCAGATTG
>NZ_PCZU01000195.1:0-2492 GCF_002887785.1 Rhodococcus sp. ENV425 | reverse complement strand
GATCCAGGGCAGCGTGCCGCGGCTGGGACTGGACTTCAACGCCCAGCGCAAGGCCGTGCTGAACAACCACGTGGCCCGCACCCTGGAGCTGGCAGACCGGGTCCGGGCCGGCACCGCGCCGCGCCCGGACGTGGTGATCTGGCCGGAGAACGCCTCCGACATCGACCCGCTGCGCAACCGCGACGCGGCCGCCGACATCGGCGCCGCGGCGGCCGCGGTCGGCGCCCCGATCCTGGTGGGCGCCGTGCTGGTCAACGGGGACGGCACCACCACCAACTCGGTGATCGTGTGGGACGCGGCCGGCGGGCCGGGGGAGCGGCACGACAAACGCATCATCCAGCCGTTCGGCGAGTACCTGCCGTACCGCTCGTTCTTCCGGTTGTTCTCCGACTACGCCGATCGGGCCGGGCACTTCGTACCCGGCGACGGCGACGGCACCGTCCACGCCGCCGGCATCCCGATCGGCGTGGCCACCTGCTACGAGGTGGCGTTCGACCGGGCGCTGCGGGACTCGGTGCGCGCCGGCGCGCAGCTGCTGGCCGTGCCCACCAACAACGCCACCTTCGGCGACACGGAGATGACCTACCAGCAGCTGGCGATGTCCCGGGTGCGGGCCGTCGAGCACGGCCGTGCCGTGGTGGTGGCCGCCACGAGCGGGGTCAGCGCGATGGTCGCGGCGGACGGTACGGTCACCGAGCGCAGCGCCCTGTTCGTGCCCGAGGTGCTGGTGGCGCAGGTGCCGCTGCGCACGACGGCTACGCTGGCTACTCGGCTCGGACCGATTCCGGAGCTCGTGCTCTGCGTCGGTGCCGTCGCCGCCGTCGGCGTGGCGCTGGTGCGCTCGCGCGGGCGGGGCACCACCGTGCCGGCCGCAGCCGGCACCGCGAGATGACCGGTCCACGGCCGGTTCGACAGGAAGGACCTTCGATGGCAGCGGCGACGCCGGCCGGGAACGACAGTGCGCCGAGCGCCCGGACCCTGGTGATCATTCCGACGTACAACGAACGCGACAACATCGGCCTGATCGTCGGCCGGTTGCACGCCGCGCTGCCGCACACGCACGTGCTGATCGTCGACGACGGCAGCCCGGACGGCACCGGGGACGTGGCCGATCGTCTCGCCACCGCGAGCGAGGGCCGCATCCACGTGATGCACCGCACGGAGAAGAACGGTCTCGGCGCCGCGTACATCGCCGGGTTCCGTTGGGGACTCGAGCGCGGCTACACCGTGCTGGTGGAGATGGACGCCGACGGCAGCCACGCCCCCGAGCAACTGCACCTGCTGCTCGAGCGGATCGACGCGGGCGCCGACCTGGTGCTGGGCTCGCGGTACGTGCCCGGCGGCACGGTCGTGAACTGGCCGTGGCACCGGGAGGTGCTCTCCCGCGGCGGCAACATCTACTCGCGGCTCGCGCTGGGGGTGAGGATCCACGACATCACCGGCGGCTACCGCGCCTACCGCCGCGAGGTGCTCGAGAAGCTCGATCTCGCCGCGGTCGCCTCGCACGGCTACTGTTTCCAGGTCGACCTCGCCTGGCGGGCCGTGCAGGCCGGGTTCACCGTCGCCGAGGTGCCGATCACCTTCACCGAGCGGATCATCGGCGAGTCGAAGATGAGCGGCAGCATCGTGCAGGAGGCCCTGATCAAGGTCACCGTGTGGGGTGTGCGCAACCGGTGGACGAAGCTGCGCGGTCTGCTGCGCCGCTGAGCAGCGGCCGGGGGGAGGGGTGGACGCCGACGGGCGTGCACCCCTCCCGGGTGCCGGGGCTCATTCGACGTTCTTGACCTCGATCTTCTTCCCGGCCTCCTGCTGCTCGGCGAGACCGATCGACACGGTCAGGATGCCCTTGGTGTAGGACGCCTCGACGTCGTCGTCCTTCGCACCCGGGGGCAGGGTCACCGAACGGCGGAACGAGCCGTAGTGGAACTCCGAGCGTCCACCCTCGGACTTCTCCTCGGTGCGTTCGGCCGTGATCTCGAGCTGCCCGGCGTTGATCGAGACGTTGATGTCCTTCTCGGGGTCGAGCCCGGGCAGTTCGGCCCGCAGGACGTACCG
The DNA here is from genome assembly GCF_002887785.1 of Rhodococcus sp. ENV425. Taxonomy (NCBI): domain Bacteria; kingdom Bacillati; phylum Actinomycetota; class Actinomycetes; order Mycobacteriales; family Nocardiaceae; genus Rhodococcus; species Rhodococcus sp. ENV425. The sequence continues at coordinate 437 of NZ_PCZU01000195.1, read as the reverse complement.
GCCGTTCTCGACGCGGTCCTCGACGCGGATGAGGTTGCCGCCGAGGGCGGGACGCAGGCCGGTGAAGGGGAAGGCGTCGAAGAACTCGGACAGGTCCGGGAACACCGAACGGGGACGGCGCGCTGGCACAGTGGACATGTCTGCTCCTCTCTGGGAGTCGGATCGATGGGGAGGTCGTTCCGACTCCATTCGACTCCTCTCGACGAGGTCCCGACAGGGCCGGAAGTCCCGGACCCGGCGGCGCCGAACGTTCGAAGAAGAGGTACTAGGGCAATCGATCGTTCGGCACCGAGCAGGACCGCCGAACGTTCGTCAGGCCGGGTCCGCGGTGCGACGATCGCGTTCGCGCCGCAGCTCGGCGACCTGCACCTGCAGCTCGGCGATGTGCGCGCGCGCCTCGCGCAGCTGGGTTGCCCGCTCGTCGGCCAGTTCGGCGC
>NZ_PCZU01000025.1:8179-36573 GCF_002887785.1 Rhodococcus sp. ENV425 | reverse complement strand
CGCGACGCGTCGTGCACGAGGGTGCCGGCGTAGCCGTCCGCGGCGGGCGCGAACGCGAACTGCAGATCGAATTTCGGTGCGCCGCGGACGATCTCCTCGGCCTCGACGGTGAGGTCCCCGATCCGGGTGGGGGCGAGGGTGAAGTCCTGCAGGGCGAGCGCGACCTGCGGGGCGCGGCCGGGCAGGCCGGCGAGGATCTGCTCGTAGGGCACCCCGGCGTGGTCGAGGGCGGCGACGTCGAAGTCGCGGACCTGCGCGAGGAGCCCGGCGAACGGCATGTCGGGTTCCACGCGGGCGCGCAGCACGAGGGTCTCGAGGAACGGGCCGACGAGGTCCTCGACCTGCGCCCAGCGGCGGGCGGAGACCACGGCGGCGACGGCGACGTCGTGTCCGGCGCCGACGCGGGCGAGCAGCACCGACAGCGCGGCGTGCAGCACCATGAACTCGGTGGCGCCGTGGGCCCGCGCGAGCTCTGCGATCCCGGCGCGCACGTCGGCGGGCACCTCGAACGCGACGGTCCCGGCCTCCTGCTCCGACGACTCCGTCTCCGAACACCCTGCCTGCGTGGGTAATTCGACCGGATCGAGCCCGTCGAGGGCGCGCCGCCAGTGCGCGGCGTCCGCCTCCGGGATCCCGCGCGCCTGTTCCCACAGGGCGTAGTCGGCGTACTGCAGCGGCAGCGGCTCCCACCGCGGCGCCTGCCCGGCCGCGCGGGCGGCGTAGGCGACGGCGAGGTCGCGCAGCAGCGGCGCGAGCGACGCCCCGTCCGCCGCGGCGTGGTCCACGGTCAGGCGCAGGCGCCGTGGTGTCCTTTCGGTCCCCTCGAGGTCCCAATGGACACCACGGTCCGCCAGGACCTGATGCGGACCCTGCTCGTCGACGACGATGCGGGTGCGCAGGATCTCGTGCCGCGCCACGACGTCGCCGAGCGCGGTCTCGAGGGCGGGCACGTCGAGCGGGCCGGTCAGGCGCACGTCGGCGCGCAGCAGGTAGGCGTCGGGGTCGAGGCGGCTGAGCCCCCACAGGCGACGTTGCGCGCGGCTGAGCGGGATCCGGGCGGGGCGCGGGTGGACGGGCACCGGCCCGGCCTCGACGTCGAGTCCGCCGGCGTCGAGCGCGGCGGCGAGCCCCTCGACGGTGGGGTGCTCGAAGATCAGCCGCAGCGGCACGGCGACGCCGGTCTCCTCGCGCAGCCGGCCGACGAGCACGGTCGCGAGCAGCGAGTTGCCGCCGACGGCGAAGAAGTCGTCGGTCCTGCCGACCGGGGAGTCGAGCAGTTCGCCGTAGACCCGCGCGACGAGCGCCTCGGTCCCGGTGCCGGGCTCGTCGCGCCCGCCGAGGTCGGGGGCGGGCAGCCGCGCGACGTCGAGCTTGCCGTGCGCGGTGCGCGGCACCGCGTCGAGCGGCACGACGGCGACGGGCACGAGGTGGGCGGGCAGGCTCTGCCGCAGCCGCCCGCGCGCGTCCTCGGCGTCGACGCCGGCGGGCACGACGTAGGAGACGAGCGCCCCGTCGCGCACGACGGTCGCGGCCTGCTCGACGCCGGGCACGGTCCGCAGCGCGGCGTCGACCTCGCCCGGTTCGATGCGCACGCCCCGCAGCTTGACCTGATCGTCGCTGCGCCCCACGAACCGCAACGCGACCCCGCCGCCGGTGTGTCCTTTGGGCTGCTCCGGCCGCCCAAAGGGCACACCGCTCCAGCGCACCAGGTCGCCCGTGCGGTACATGCGACCGCCGCCGAACGGGGACGCGACGAAGCGGCTCGCGGTCAGGCTCGGCATTCCGAGGTAGCCGCGGGCCAGGCCCGGCCCGGCGAGGTACAGCTCGCCGACCACGCCGACGGGCACGGGCCGCAGCCGCGGGCCGAGCACGAGCGCGGTGACGCCGTCGAGGCCGGTGCCGATGGTCAGCCGCTCCCCCGGCACGAGCGGCGCGCTGGCGGTGGCGAGCACGGTGGTCTCGGTGGGCCCGTACACGTTGAGCATGGTCCGGCCGGGCGCCCACCGGGCCGCGGTCTCGGCCGGCCACGCCTCGCCGCCGACGGCGAGCACGCGCAGCGCGTCCAGGCCCGCGGGGTCCAGTTGCGCAGGCACGGCCGGGGTCGAGAACCAGTGCGTGATGCGCTCGGCGCGCAGCAGTTCCAGCAGGTCCTCGCCGCCGTACACGTCCGGCGGCGCGACGACGAGGGTGCCGCCGGCCGCGGCGGCCAGGAGGTACTCGAGCACCGACGCGTCGAACGCGGGCGACGCGAAGTGCAGCACCCGCGCCTGCGGGTCGAGGTCCATGCGGCGGCGCAGCGACGCGACGAGCGGCGCGAGCCCCCGGTGGGTGACGACGACCCCCTTCGGCGTGCCGGTCGAGCCGGAGGTGTAGACGAGGTACGCGGCGTGGTCGGGCCGCAGCGGACGCACCCGGTCGGCGTCGGTGATCGGCGCCGACCGCGCGGATCCGGCGGCCGGGTCGACGAGTGCGACGCCGTCGGGCAGCGACGTGCCGGGCCGGGCGACGACGTGCCGCACCCCGGCGTCGGCGAGGATCTGGGCGATCCGCGCCGCGGGCTGCACGGGGTCGACGGGCACGAACGCCGCCCCGGTCAGCGCGACGGCGGCCACCGCACGCACCGAGTCCCCCGACCGGGGCAGCAGGATCGCCACCCGATCCTCCGGACCGAGACCGCGCTCGATCAGGTGCCGCGCCAACGGTGTTGCGGCGGCGATCAACTCGATCGGCGCGCCGCCCGGAGCGCTCACCCGCAGCGGGTGCGCGGCGAGCAGCTCCGGCAACGTCGCGACCGGCCCGGGGTCTGCCAGGACGACCTCGGGGGCGCCGAGCTCGAGATCGCCGACGGGTGCCTGCGGCGCGGCGACGGCCGCGTCGAGCACCGCGTGCAGGCGGGCCACCGCGGCGGCGACCGTCGCGCGCTCGAACAGGGCACCGTCGTAGATCACCCGTCCGCACAGCGAGCCGTCGGGCAGCTCGCGCACCGCGATCTCCACGTCGAACCGGGCGCGGCCGGACGGGATCTCCTCGGCGCGCACGGCCAGGCCGGGCAGCGCGAGGTCGGGCACGGCGACGTTGTCGTAGGCGAGCATCACCTGGAACGGGGCGAACCCGAGTGCATCGACGACGCGGTCGAACGGCACCGTCGCGTGCGCGTAGGCGTCGAGGTCCGCGCGACGGGCGGCGGCGAGCAGCTCGGCGAACGACGCGGCCGAGTCCACGTCGAGCCGCAGCGCGACGGTGCCGACGAACATGCCGACGAGACGCTCGAGGTCGGGGTGCTCGCGGCCGGCCGTGCCGGAGCCGACGGCGACGTCGCGCCCCCCGGTCCACGCCGACAGCCACACGGCGACGGCGGCGTGCACCGCCATGAACGCGGTGGCGTCGTGCGCGGCGGCCAGGCGGCGCAGCGCCTCGAACCGCGCGGCGGGGACGGCGAATTCGAGCGACTCGGCCGGTCCGGGGCGGCCGGGGCGGGGACGGTCGGTGGGCAGGGTCGGCGCCTCGCCCAGCCCGGCGAGCGTGGTGGTCCAGTGCGCGAGTTCGCGGGCGGCGAGGCTGTCCGGGTCGTCCGCGTCGCCGAGCAGGGCGCGGTGCCAGCGGGCGTAGTCGGAGTACCGCAGCGACAACGGTTCCCACCGCGGGCCGTGTCCGGCGGCGCGGGCGGCGTAGGCGGCAGCGAGGTCGAGGGTCAGCGGCACGAACGACGCGCCGTCCATGGCGATGTGGTGGGCGACTACGGCGACCACGTGCCGGTCCGGGCCCACGCGCAGCAGCCGCACCCGCAGCGGGATGCCGGTGGCGAGGTCGAACGGTGCGGCGGCCCACTCGGCGATCAGGGCGTCCACGTCGGCCGGGTCGACGGGTTCGACGTCGAGGGCGGGCAGCACCTCGGCCACGGGCCGGACCCGTTGCCGCGGGCCGGTTTCGGTGTAGACGGTGCGCAGGATCTCGTGCCGGTCGAGGACGTCGCCGACCGCGGCGCGCAGCGCGGCCACGTCGAGGGTGCCGTCGAGGTGCAGCGCGAACGGCAGGTGGTAGGCGGCGGTGTCACCGTGGGCGAGCAGCCACAGCCGTCGCTGGGCGGGGGCGAGCGGCGCGGGCGTGTCGTCGTCCGAGCGGGTGGGCGCGGGCATCGAGGCGGCCGGTCCGGCGTCGACGGCCGCGGCGAGTCCGGCGACGGTGGGATGGTCGAACACGTCACGCAGGTGCACGTCGCGGCCGAGCGCGGCCCCGAGCCGCGCCGCGAGCTGTGCGGCGCCGAGCGAATGCCCGCCGAGGGCGAAAAAGTTCGCGTCCGCCCCCACCCGGTCGACGCCGACGATCTCGCACATCAGCTGCGCGACGAGCGTCTCGGTCGGGCCGGTCGGCGTGCGCGAGCCGGTGGCCGTGTCGACAGCCGGGGTGGGCAGGGCGCGACGGTCGATCTTGCCGCCCGGGGTGAGCGGCAGCGCGTCGAGCACGGTGACCGTCGCGGGCCGCAGGTAGGCGGGCAGGCGCTCGGCGAGGCGGGCGTGCACGTCGTCGGGCTCGACGTCGCCGACGACGTAGGCCGCGAGCGTGTCGCCGCGGACGACGACGGCCGCGCTCGCGACGTCGCCGAGACCCGTGAGCGCCGCCTCGACCTCGCCGGGTTCGATGCGGTAGCCGCGAATCTTCACCTGCCGGTCGGCGCGCCCGACGAACTCCAGGACGTCCCCGCCGCCCGTGCGCGTTTCTGGTAGCTCCGACGACCAGAAACGCGCACGGCTCCAGCGCACCAGGTCTCCTGTGCGGTACACGCGGCCGAACGGCGACGCGACGAACCGGGCCGCGGTCAGCGCCGGGTCGCCGAGGTAACCGCGGGCGACGGCCGGCCCACCCAGGTACAGCTCGCCGACCGCGCCGACGGGCACGGGATGCAGCCGCGCGTCGAGCACGACGGCCGTCACGCCGTGGACGGGTGCGCCGATGGGCACTCCCCCACCCGGCCGCAGCGGCTCGCTGAGCGTGGCGAGGACGGTGGTCTCGGTGGGCCCGTACGCGTTGAGCATCGTGCGCCCGCGCGACCACCGGTCGGCGACGTCGACCGCCAGGGCCTCGCCGCCCGCGTCGAGCATCCGCAGCGCCGGCAGGTCGGCCTCGGGCGTGATGGCCAGGACGGCGGGCGCGGTGATCGCGTGGGTGACGGCCTGTTCGCGCAGCAGCGCGGCCAGGTCCGGTCCGCCGACCACGTCGGGCGGGCAGACCACGAGGGTGGCGCCGGTGTCGAAGGCCAGCAGCAGTTCCTGCAGCGACGCGTCGAAACTCGGGGCGGCCAGGTGCAGCACGCGCGACGCGGCGTCGGCCGGGTACCGCTCCCGCAGCGTCGCGACGAGTCCGGCGAGACCGCGGTGGCCGACGGCGACGGCCTTGGGGGTGCCCGTGGAGCCGGACGTGTGGATCACCCACGCGAGGTGGTCGGGGTGCAGCGGACGCAGCCGTTCGCCCGCGTCGAACGGCGCCGGCGACACCTCGCCGCCCGCCGGATCCACGCGGGTCACGCCGTCGGGCAGGGCGACGTCGTCGCCGCACACCGCGACGGGCACGTCGCGCAGCAGTTCGGCGAGCCGCAGCGCCGGGGCGCCCGGATCGATCGGGGTGTAGGCGGCGCCGGCCTTGGCGACGGCCCACAGCGCCACCACCGCGCCGACCGAGCGCGGCAGCAGCACCGCGACCCGGTCGTCGGGTCCCGCGCCGCACGCAATCAGCCTGCGCGCGAGCGCAGTTGAACGCTCGTCCAGTTCTCGGTAGGTCAGCGCGACGGCGCCGTCGCGCACGGCGACGCGGTCCGAGCCGGCGTGCGCGGTGAGCACGTCGGGCAGCAGGCGTACGTCCTCGATGTGCGGGCCACGCGCGGGGACGAGGCCGGTGAGTTCGCCGGGCGCCGCGAGCGGCAGGTCGCCCACCGCGTGGTCGGCCGACCGCGCAAACGCGCCGAGGAAGTCCAGGAACCGGCGGTGGTGCCGGGTGAGCGTCTCATCGCCGTACAGGCGCGGGTTGGCCTCGAAGTCCACCCGCGTGCTGCGCCCGGCGATCCCGGCGTACACGTTCACCGACAGGTCGTCGACCGGGCCGGTGGAGAGCAGGTTGTACTCGCCGGTGATGTCGCCGTACGCGTACTCCGGGTTGAACATCATCAGGTTCACCACGGGCCCGAACGCGCTGCGGGTCTCCCGGTGATCGCCCACAGCGTGCAGGTCGCGCAGCATGTCCTCGTAGCGGTACCGCTGGTGCCGCAGCGCCCCGGTCAGCTCCACCTGCACGCGCCGCACCAGCTCGGCGACGGTGACGCCGGGTTCCACGCCCACCCGCAGCGGCACGATGTTCGAGATCGAGCCCGCCGAGCGGCGCAGCGGCGCGGTGGTGCGGGCCGAGACCGGCAGGCTCAGCGCGACGTCCGTGGTGCCGGTCATGCGGGCCAGGTAGGCGGCGAAGGCGGCGACGACGATCGGGACGTCGGTGGAGTTGGCGTCGCGGGCCAGCTCGGCGACGGCGTCGGTCACCTCGGCGGTGAGTGCCGCACCGACGTGTCGGCACGGCATCGTGGGGGCGGCGGAGCCGGCGGCGAGCGTGACGGGCGGCGGCAGGTCCACCAGGCGCTGCCTCCAATGCTCGCGGTCAGTGGCCTGCCTGGTGCTGCCGACGTAGGCGAGCTCGTGTTCGGCGATCTGCTCGAGGCTCATCGCCGCGAGCGGCGCCGGCGCCTCCCCGCGCGCCCACGCCGTGTACAGCTCGGCGCTGCGGCCGAGCATCACCATCCCGCCGTGCCCGTCGAGGGCGAGGTGGTGGATGTAGGTGAAGAGGTAGAAGTGCTCGTCGGCGAGCTGGATCAGCGTGGTGGCAATGAGCCGGTCGCGCAGCGGGTCGAGCGGACGGGTGTAGGTCTCGTCCATCCACCGTCGCGCCTCGGCCTCGGGGTCGTCGTCGCCGCGCAGGTCCAGGTAACCGGGGTAGTCGTCGACGTCGGGAATCACCCGTTGCCACGGCTCGCCGTCGACCATCTCGAGGAACAGCGTGCCGGATTCGACCTCGCGGGCGGCCTGGTTGCAGGCCGCGCGGATCAGGTCCGCGTCGAGCGGGCCGTGCAGGTCCAGGTACTGGGCGATGGTGAACGGGACGTCCGGGGTGAGCTGCTGAGCAAACCACAGTCCACGCTGACTCGTGGACATGGCAAAAGACGGCACCGCACCCCCTCGTTTTCCCTCGGGACCGAGGGCGTGCAGTGGGAATCCCTCGGTCGACGACGTTGTGGACGCCTCCCTGCATCCATCACCGTCGAATACATCGACCCTAACGATCCTGAGCGTTACTCACCACTCGAACCGACCATCCGACCGGTTTCTCGGATATGGTCGCCGCGGAGGAATCGAAGGGGGTTTGACCGCGTGAACGATGTTACCGACGAGTCACTTTCGCCGGAACCACGGCGGCGCAAGGTGCGCCGACGCAAGACCGATGAGCAGATCGCCGCCGAGCGTCACAAGCGCCGGACCGTCGCGATCGGTTGCACCGCAGGAGCGGTCGTCGTCGTCGGGATGGGCGCCTGGCTGGCTTACGAAGGGCTGCAGGCCAAGTCGAGCCTCGAGCAGGCCCGGGAGTACGCCACGAGCTCGAAAAACGCCCTGCTGGCCGGTGATACCGAGACGGCCCTCCGCACCGCCGGCGACGCCGACAAGTACGCGAAGCAGGCGCAGGACTCCACCCACTCGCTGCCGTGGAGCATCGCCGCGGCGATCCCCCGGCTCGGCAGCCCGTTCGCCTCGAGCCAGCAGATGAGCGACATTGTGACGGGTCTCACATCCGACGTTCTGGTCCCCGCAGTGGACGCCGGCTCGGCCGTCTCCCCCGATCAGCTGATCCTCGACGGCGCCCGCATCAACCTCGCAGCCCTGCGCGACGCCGCACCGGTCCTCGAGACCACCGCGGCCGCGGCGGCCGAACTCGACGCCCGAGCGCAGGACATCGACGGCACCTACCTGGGCCTGATCGACGACGCGCGCATCCAATTGCAGGACCAGACAGCCGAATTGTCCGGTTTGCTCCACAACACTTCCCTCGCGGCCGAGATCGCGCCGGCCATGCTGGGTGCCGACGGGCCGCGCAGCTACTTCATCGGATTCCAGACCAACGCGGAGGCCCGGGGCACGGGCGGCCTGCTCGGCGGGTTCGGCATCGTCCGCGCGGCCGACGGCGCGGTGCGCGTGGACGACCTGGCGAGCAACAGGGAACTGCGCACGAACTACCAGCCCATCGACTTGGGACCGGACTTCGCCCGCACCTACGGGCACAGCCGGCCGACGGTGGACTTCCGCAACAGCAATGTCAGCTCGCATTTCCCGTATGCGGCGCAGATCTGGCAGTCCCTGTGGCAGCAGGAGTCGGGCGAGCGGGTCGACGGCGCGGTGGCGACCGATCCGGTGGCGCTCAGCTACGTACTCGAGGTGGTCGGCCCGGTCACGATGCCGGACGGCGAGAGGATCACCGCCGACAACGTCGTCGAACTCACCGAATCCACGGCGTACTCGCGGTTCGGCGACAACCAGGCGGCCCGCAAGCAATACCTGGAACGGGTGGCATCGGCGGTCGTCCAGAAGATGACGGGCAGCATCAGCCGCCCCCAGGCCCTGCTGGAAGCCCTCGGCCGCGCGGCGAGCGAAGGGCGGCTCGCCGTATGGAGCGCCAACCCGCACGAGCAGGCGGTTCTTGCGGGAACACCGCTCGGCCACACCGTTCCCGAGGATCCCGCCCCGTACGCGGGCGTCGTCGTCAACAACCTGGGCGGCAACAAGCTGGACTACTACCTGCGACGCGAGATCGAGTACACCGCGGCGTCGTGCGGCGGCGACACCCGGAACTCGACGGTCACGGTGCGGCTGACCAACGAACTGCCTGCCGGTGACTTCACCAACTACGTGGCGGGAATGTTCGACAACCCGGTGGGCGCGCCGTTCGGTGCCAACCTGACCGATCTGTCACTGGTCGCCACGCAGGGTGCGAGGCTCGACAAGGTAACCGTGAACGGCAGCCCGGCTATGAACTTCACCGGCAAAGAACTGGGACATCCCGTCTACAGCGTGCAGCTTCCGGTTCCGCGCGGCGAGACCGCCGAGATCGTCTTCGAGCTGACGGAACCCGTCGTCGAGGGCCAGGCCCGTATCCCGGTGCAACCGCTGGTGGACGAGCCTGAACTCACCATCGACGTGCCGGCCTGCGGCTGAGGCCGACTGGGCGTCCTACAGCCACCGGCCCGGACCACCGCGCCTGTAACGGCGGTAGGACGCCCAGAAGCCCCATGCTGCGATACCGAATCCGACGAAGGACAGAAGGTCGGACTCGGTCAGGCCGTGGCCAGGATTGAACACGTACAGCACCCGGCCCTCGAGGGGACCGCTCAGCGCGAGCCACAGAAACGACGCCACCGCGAGTGCCGTGCTCGACAGGACGTTCGGTCGAGCCAGGCACCATGCGGACGCGGCGAAGAGGGAGCACATGAAGACCAGGGCATGGAAGATTTCCGGACTTACGATTTTCGCCCCTCCCGTCATGTCGAAGGAGGCGCAACTGCGTCCAAAGCGCCGCTTCGACCTGCTTGTCAGCTATTCACGGTTCTCTGGCACATCGCGGTCGTGGCTCGCGCACGGTGATCCACCAGGGAAACAGGTCGAGGCTCACCGCCGCGATTCCAGCGGTGAGGCGGCCAGCGGCCGGGATCGGGGACCAGTCGTGTATCACGCGGGATGCCGTGGACGTATAGAAAGAACGGACCGGGCAGCCCGGGCTGGGTGACTCCGGACGGTCTCTCAACGGTGGTCATTTTCGGTCCGATACCTTCCGCGCTGGTACTCCCGCCCAGACCTCGTTGTCCCCGGTGGAAGTGGTGAGAACGCTATTCGCGGCGACGATTGTTCCATCGCCGACGCGAGTGACTCCGGGTCCTCCCAGGACTTTCGCGCCAGGAAAGAGGATTGCCCCGTCCCCGATTTCAACCCTCTGCATGGCACTCTCCGAGCGAGGTCGATGTCCATCAGCGCGACCTATGGTGACTTGGTGGTAGATCTGCACGTCGTCACCGATGATGGTGTCAGGGTGAATGACTGTGCCAAATCCGCGGTGCACAAGGTGGAAGCGCTTCCCGATGTGCACCCGCGCGGGGATCTCCACGCCATACACCGCGAGCACCTCGCGCGCCCACCTCGACTTTCGCCGGGCGACCAGGATTTCCATCATTCCCATCGGGTCATTCTCTCCTACATCAAACGAGACCGATCCTTGGAGTCTGTATGAATGATCGCCAAGGTTGGTTCCGGGGCGGTCTTGCGGGACTCATGGAGGTGCACTTCTGGTGGGTCAGTCAGCCAGTGGCACCACAGCCACCAATCCGCGCTGTCTCGGTATCGATGGGGAGGTCATATTGGCGGTCGCGTCAATCGACAAGGCGGTGGGGCAGACGCTGCAACCTCGTTTCTGTCCGCGGCGCTTACGGTCTGCCCAACCCTCGGTACGTCCAGCCGGCGTCACGCCAGTGGCTCGGGTCGAGGCAGTTGCGCCCGTCGATCAGCGCCTGCTTGCGAACAACGCCGGCTATGTCAGCGGGTTGCAGCTTCTGGAACTCTGGCCACTCCGTCAGCACCAGGACTACATCGGCACCCTCACACGCGTCGAGCACACTGTCCGCGTATCCCAGTGTAGGAAAAAGAGCCTGGGAATTCGCGTTCGCCTTCGGGTCGTACACGGTGACCGCGGCGCCCTGTAGCTGAATCTGCCCGGCGACATTCAAAGCCGGTGAGTCTCGGACGTCGTCGGAATCAGGCTTGAACGCGGCACCAAGAACCGCGACACGAGCGCCGAGCAAGGACCCGCACGCTTCGCGGGCCAACTCGACCATCCGGGTTCGGCGACGCATGTTGATGTTGTCGACCTCCCGGAGAAACGTCAGTGCCTGGTCGGCGCCGAGTTCGCCAGCGCGGGCCATGAACGCACGGATGTCCTTGGGCAAGCAGCCGCCGCCGAACCCGAGCCCCGCGTTGAGGAACCGCCGGCCGATACGGGCGTCGTGACCGATGGCGTCGGCCAATACGGTGACGTCGGCCCCGGAGGCTTCGCAGACTTCCGATATGGCGTTAATAAACGAAATCTTCGTCGCCAGAAATGCATTCGCTGAGGTCTTGACGAGCTCGGCCGTGGCGAGGTCAGTGACCAAAAAGGGGATGGCTTCATCAATGAGCTGGGCATAGACCTCACGCGCGACGGCCTCGGCTCTGCCGGGGCGGTCTCGGTCGACGCCGAGGACGAGCCGGTCCGGGTGCAGGGTGTCCTGCACCGCGAATCCTTCGCGAAGGAATTCCGGGTTCCATGCGACCTCAAGGTCACCGCCAGCCGGGGAGAGTTCGTGGGCACGTGCGCGCAGGCGCTGGGCCGTGCCCACCGGGACGGTGGACTTGCCAAAGATGACCGCGGGGCCAGTAATCAGGGGCGCAAGGGTGTCGATGACCGCGTCGACATAGGTCAGGTCGGCAGCAAACTCTCCCTTCTTCTGCGGGGTGCCGACGCCGAGAAAGTGCACGTCTGCGAAATCCGCCGCCTCCTGATAGGAGTCGGTGAAGCGCAGGCGACCGGCGGCGATGTTGCGACGCAGCACATCTTCAAGGCCCGGTTCGTAGAACGGGACCTCACCAGCGGTGAGCTTCCCGATCTTCGCCGGGTCAATGTCGACGCCAATCACGTCGTGGCCGAGTTCGGCCATACAGGCCGCGTGTGTGGCACCGAGGTATCCGGTGCCGAAGACGGCGATTCGGGCGGTCACGGCAGTCTCGTCATCATTGAATGTGTCCTATCGGCAAAGATGGGTGATCAGCTACGTAGGGCAGCGACATTGTCGCGATACCACGCGATGGTCGCTGCGATCCCCTCGCGTAGCCCGATCTTCGGTTCCCACCCGGAGGACCGCAGGGTGGAGACGTCAAGGAGTTTGCGGGGGGTGCCGTCCGGTTTGTTGGTGTCCCATTCGATGCGGCCGGTGTAGCCGACCTCGTCGGCGACGATCTGAGCGATCTCCTTGATCGTCAGGTCCTCACCGGTACCGACATTGACCTGGTCGGGGCCGTCGTAATGCTCGAGCAGGTGCAGGCACGCGGACGCCATGTCCTCGACGTGCAGGAACTCGCGGCGCGGTGATCCGGTACCCCAGTTCGTCACCGAGTCGACGCCGTCGCGGCGGGCCTCATCGAAGCGGCGGATCAGCGCCGGAAGGACATGGGAGCCTTGCGGGGAGAAGTTGTCGCCGGGACCGTAGAGGTTGGTCGGCATCGCCGAGATCCATGGGAGCCCGTACTGGCGGCGGACCGCTTGGATCTGCACGATGCCGGCGATCTTGGCGATGGCATAGGCGTCGTTAGTGGGCTCGAGGTGCCCCGTGAGCAGGTACTCCTCCTTGATAGGCTGATCGGCCAACTTCGGGTAGATGCAGGACGAGCCTAGGAAGAGCAGTCGTTCGACGCGATGTTCGAGCGCGGCGTCCAGGACGTTGACCTGAATGCGGAGATTCTCAGAGAGGAAGTCGACGGGGTAGGTGTTGTTGGCGAGGATGCCTCCGACCTTCGCTGCCGCGAGGACCACATTGCGGGGGCGCTGCTCGGCGAAGAACGCAAAGACAGCGCCGCGGTCGCGAAGGTCGAGTTCAGTTGACGCGCGGCCGATCAGGTGCTCGAATCCCTTCGATTCGAGGTGCCTCCAGATGGCAGATCCGACGAGGCCGCGGTGCCCGGCGACGTAGAAGGGTGCGGATCGATCGAGGAGGCGCGGCACGGGGTTGTCGGTCATCACAGAATCGCCCAGTCCGGGTGTGCGGGGGAGTCGATCCAGGGGCGACCTTCGTGCTCCAGGGCCTGGATGTCGGCGTCGACCATGATCCTCGCCAACTCGGGGGAATGTACCCGGGCCTTCCAGCCGAGCTTCTCCTCGGCCTTGCTGGCGTCGCCGATCAGCGCGTCGACCTCGGTCGGGCGCAGATACCGGTCGTCGAAGCGGACATGCTTTTCCCAGTCCAGGCCCGCGTGCTCAAAGGCGACAGTGAGGAAGTCACGCACCGAGTACCGCCCGCCTGTGGCCAGGCAGTAGTCGTCGGGTGCATCAGCCTGCAGCATCCGCCACATGCCTTCGACGTATTCGGGGGCGTAGCCCCAGTCCCGGATGGCGTCGAGGTTGCCCATGTAGAGGTGTTCCTCGACGCCGGCCTTGATCCGTGCCACCGCTCGGGTGATCTTCCGGGTGACGAAGGTCTCGCCGCGCCGGGGGGACTCGTGGTTGAAGAGGATGCCGTTGACGGCGAAGAGACCGTACGCCTCGCGGTAGTTGCGTGTCACCCAGTACGAGTACACCTTCGCGGCGCCATAGGGTGATCGCGGGTAGAAGGGGGTGTCCTCGTTCTGCGGAGGGGGCGTAGCACCGAACATTTCCGAACTCGATGCCTGGTAGAAGCGGCAGTCCAGGCCTGCTAGGCGGACGGCTTCGAGGAGTCGGACCGAGCCGATCCCAGTGGTGTTGCCGGTGTGCTCCGGTTCGTCGAAGCTCACGCGCACGTGCGATTGCGCGGCGAGGTTGTAGACCTCGTCCGGCCGAATCTGGGAGAGCAGGGTGACCAGTCGTGCGCCGTCGCTGAGATCGCCATAGTGCAGGAACAGCTTAGCGTCGGGGTCGTGGGGGTCGACGTAGAGGTGGTCGATCCGGGACGTGTTGAATGTCGACGAACGGCGGATCAGGCCGTGCACTTCGTATCCCTTAGTGAGCAGCAGCTCCGCGAGATACGAACCATCTTGGCCCGTGATGCCGGTGATCAGTGCCCGCTTCAAATCGGCCCCCTAGTCAGTGAATCGCCCGATCGGACCGGCTAAGCATAGCGGTCTGCCCGAATCACTGCTATCGCAGGGACACTCGGACCGGTTCGGGTTCGTGCCGGTCTTGGTGCACCGGCGCCTGATGCCCGCGATCTTCACATTGCGCACCCCGCAAGTGGAGTTATCGCCCCGTGCGCAATAGAATCGGCGAAACTCCGAGGCCTCAGCCACGCGGCGCCCTCGCCCCTTCACCGGAAGATCTCAACGATGATTCCTGCCACGGCACCCGACAGCGTTCGAATCCGCGTCGGCACTGTCCCCTTCAATGTCACCACCCTCCCCGACGCTGTCACCCGAGTAATTCGTGCAGCAATCAAATCGGAGCCCATTTCAATTCGTTTTTCGAACGCTTATTGCGTAGCACTCGCATCACAGGACTCGGAATACCAGTCGCTACTGAATGGTCCGGGATTGAATTTCCCGGACGGCACTCCCGTGGCGTGGTTCATGAAAAAGAACGCCCACAAGAAGGGCTTCATTTTTGGACGGGTGCGGGGCCCCTCACTGTTCACGGAAACGCTGAATGCGGGCCGGAAGGACAATGTGGGGCACTTCTTTCTTGGGACCACCCAGGAGACTTTGGAAAACCTTGAGGCCGCGGTGGCTGACAGGTTCCCCGGAACCCGGATTTCGGGTCGTTTCGCACCCCCGTTCGCACCCCTCGACGAAGACTTCTATCGCGATTGCGCAGCGCGCGTCGCCGCGACCGACGCGCAGTTGATCTGGGTGGCACTGGGCACTCCAAAGCAGGACTTCGTGGCCGTCGAGCTGGCCAAACGTGTCGGTCGACCGTGTGCGGCGGTCGGGGCGGCGTTCGACTTCGTTGCCGGGACCGCAAAGGAGGCGCCGGTGTGGATGCAGAATTCCGGAACCGAGTGGGTGTACCGGCTCGCGACCGAACCGCGCCGACTCTGGCGCCGGTATCTGCTCGGAAACATTCAATTTCTACGCTCTGCAATGACGGAATCGGCCTAAGTCGTGAAGATCGCTCTGGTCCACAGCTTTTACACGAGCGCCCAGCCGAGCGGTGAGAACACCGTAGTTGAGGCGCAAGCCGAGGCGCTGCGCCGTGCGGGACATGAGGTGCTCCTCGTTGCCCGGCACACCGACACCGAGGCCTCCAAGCCGCTGTACAAGGCCCGTGCGCTCCTGACCGCCGCGCACCTGACCGGACCGGACCCGAGGCCGGCCCTGGAAGAGTTCGGGCCCGACGTCGTCCATGTCCACAATCTGTTCCCGAATTGGGGCACCTCCTGGCTGCACCAATGGGGGCCGCAGACCGTCGCCACCCTGCACAACTACCGCACCATCTGTGCCGGGGCGACCCTATGGCGGGACGGCAACGACTGCACCGAATGCCTCGATCATGGTTCCATTCGGGCGGTGAAAAACAAATGCTATCGAAATTCGACTATTGCAACGCTGCCGCTTGCGTGGTCCACGCGATCCAGGGGTACTAAATCGCCGGTTTTGTCGAACTCGAGAGCACTTGTTGTGCTAAATTCGGCAGCGTATGGCAAATTTTGTTCACTATTTCCTCACTCGGACGTGAATTTGATCCCGAACTTTGCGGCCACAATGGGCGATCAACCACGTATCGATGGTCACGGTAATTGGGTGTACGTGGGCCGACTCGTCGCAGAAAAAGGAATTTCGTGGCTTCTTGAGAATTGGCCAGCGGATCGACAACTCGACATCATCGGCGCAGGACCACTCGCTGACACTGTTGCACTGGCAGCCAGACGCCAGCCAGGGAGGTTTCAATTTCACGGGGCCCTCCCGGGACACGCAGCACGGCAGGCGATTACCAATGCCTGCGGGCTGGTTCTACCGAGCCTGTGGTCGGAGGGTATCCCCACGGTGGCACTCGAGGCGCTGGGTTCGGGCACGCCGATCGTGGTCTCCGACCAGTGCGCATCTGCCGACGAACTCACCGCCGGCGGCGGCGGTGCGGTGTTCACTTTGACTCACGGAAATGGTTCGCTAAAGACCGCATTGGCGAACGTTGAGCGCGACAAGGACGCCCGCACGCGGGCCCATGCCACGTATCAGCAGCAATACTCGGAGGAAGCGTGGATTCAGCGCATCAGCGATGTGTATCGGCGTATTCGCTGCGCCGCGGGGTGATTCGGGTTAGCTCACCCGTTCGGTGAGCTATGCACATGGGGTGGCGATCCCGAGACCGGCGTGATTCGCTCCTTCGCGGCCAAGCCGACCAGCGTTGCCGCGTTGGAGGTAACGAAGCCGAGCGCTAACCCTGGAGCACCGAAGGCGATTCCCGCTCCCACCGACGCGAGTGGCTCGATGACTGCGGCACCAATCCGCCATCGCAGCCAATAGGATTGGGGGAGAACTATTCGGATGCGGACCATGTAGATCATGAGGTAGAGGCTCAGTGCAGCGCCGAGCGTGAGAGCACCCAAGGTCCAGTAGAACGAGGAACTGTCACCGAATCCCAAGAGGTCGAAGACCCCGAGGGGATTTATCGCGCGGGCAAACATCAGAACGAGTCCGAGGATTCCTGCGGCGGTTCCACACAGGAGGGACCACCGTTTCACCGCACTTCGGTCTTCGGGGTCCAGACGAGGGAAGACGATCGCTTGGGCTTGAGTCGCCAACATCGTGACCGGAACGATCAGGAGCTGCGCCGATCGGAACTCTCCCACTACTGAAATCCCAACGAACCCGGCGATGATGTACTGGCTGACCTGCGGAAGCGTTGAGATCGTCGCAGCCTCGGTCAATAAGTGACCCACTGGCGCTGTCTTGATGATGCGGATCGTCCCGATCCGGCTGCGCACCCTGAAGAGTGCAGCCGCCGATATCGTCGCGCCGACGATCTGGGTCCCGATGATCAGCTCAAGAGCATGTCCAGGGACCACGATCGCAGTCGCCAGGCCGAGCACACCGATCACGAACCACACCAGATCCGAACCGAACGCCGCTGCCGGTACTTTCGCCCCGAGAAACATGTATCTCAGGAAGTCCTGGAACAGCGACAGGCAGCACAACAGCGGCAATAACTTGAAGACCGCCGGTCCAGAGACGATCACCGACATAAGCGCCGACAGCCCGGGGAAGGACATCCACATCAGAACCAGCGCCAGCGGCAGACCGGCCACCCGGCTGACGTGCGCTCCCCGCATCAGCGTCTGACTGAGCACCAACCGTTGGATCGCGAGGCCAACCACGGCGGGCGCATAGATCAGCGAGAACGCACCCAGGGTCTCGATACCGGCGAAAGCCTGCACACCGACGGTCATCGTGAGATTGGTGATTCCGGTCAGCGCGACGCTCAGTGCCGGCAAGGCCGCAGCCAGGGCGCGACGCCGCAGGCCGGCCTCCACAGCTGCCGGGCCGGTCATCGATCCCCTACGCCATCCGCTACCGCTGCGACCTGCGACCCGCTCACGATCTGGGCGGGATTGCCGACGACGACCGCCCCGGCCGGCACGTCTTTGGAAACGACCGCGCCCGCCCCGACCACCGCGCCGCGTCCGATCGTGATGTCGCCAATGATGATCGCGCTGGCGCCGATTTCGACGTCGTCCTCGATTCGAGGGGCCGGGCCGCCGTGGGTTTTCGTGCCGAGTGTGACGTTGTGTCGCAGTGTTACGCCCCGGCCGATGATCGTGCCGTCATTGATCACGATCCCGATTCCGTGGTACACGACAAAGTTTGGACCAATCTTCGTCTTCCACGGGATCTCTATCCCTAGAATCCACTCGACCATGACGCGGTAGACGACACCGACAAGGAGGACCGCCGGGTTGATCCGCCAGTACCGGGTCGACCGCAGGGCGTGGGCGAGGCGGAAGGTAACGAGCACGATCCGCGCCTTCGGGTTGCCAGCATTCGCCGCCCAGTCCTGAAAGACGGATACGGTCAACGACCTGGTCACCGGCAGGCCCTCCGTGTTGAGTCGAGAAGGGCGACGAGGCCATCAGTGAACCGGGTGGCCATGTCCTCGACGGACAGTTGCTCTACAGTATTCGCGCACTGCTGCTGCAGGTCCTGGAGCGTGTTCGGTGATTGCATCAGATCCAGGACCCGGTCGACATAGTCCTCGACTCGGTCGTCGGTGATGATTGAGTTTTGGTCGGTGAGGTACTCGAACTCTGGAGCGTGCCATCCCCATCGGGTGGTGACGATCGGTGCCTCGATGGCGAAGGAGTCCACAGCGGCTAGCCCCACCCGTCCGGGCATCAGGATCACGTTGGCATCCTTGACAGCGGGGAAGTTTGCGGCGAGCGGGAAATTCCCCAGGTAGCTACACCATTTTTCGCCTGCAACCGCTTCCACCTTGTCACGGTCACGGCCGTTGCCGACGATGATCAGCCGGAATCGCGGGTCCCGGGCGTGGATTCTCCTACTGGCGTCGAGCAGGAAGTCGAGGCGTTTGGACTCGTCGAGGCCGCCCACGTATAGCGCCGGCCACACTTCACCGGTACCGCGGGGGTATTCGCGGCGAAGCTTCTTCAAGCGCTCGGTGTCGACTGTGTTCTGCACGTTGGTGCACCGGGCGGTGGGCATCCCCATCGCCGCTGCACGTTCGACGCTCCCCGGGGTGTATCCGAAGTACCAGTCGGCTCGGGCAATCATGGCCCGCTGTGCCCAATTCTCAAGTACCGACTGCGGTTTGGTGATCGTCCGTCCGTGCCCCCAGATCGCGACCTTTGTGGTGCGCGGCCGAAAGAGCAGGACATGGCTGTCGAGGTTCTTGATAGCGTGTTCGACCACAATTATGTCCGCGGTGCGGATCCGATCATCGAGACGCCGAATGTAGAGGCGACCTCTGGGGGTGGGTACCCCCAGTTTCCGCAGCTCACGGGTCGGGTATCCAGTGGCACCGTCCCCGCGTGCCACATCAACGCCCTCGGGAGTGCCGGTGGCAACATCCAGCTCGATCCCCTTGGCCGCCAACTTGGCGTCCAGCACCTGCAGCAACGGCACCCGGTAGCTGTTGAGGTAGGGCAGGATGATGCTGACTCGCGGCCTCGCACGCAGCATGGTCTCGCTCCCCACAGTTTCTCCGTGCCCGTCATGGGGCAATCGAACACTTCGGTCACCACTCCCGGCACCGCAAGGTACACGCAACCACGAGTCAGACATTGACGCGCAATCCCTTTCCCGACCGGAATTCATCCCAACACTCGCTCGCTCGATCGACCAGAAGATGTTCATGTGGGCTCCTAGTACGCGCCACCGCCCACCGCGACAGCCTTGATCGTCTTGCCAACTATTAGGAGGTCGCTCACCATTGACCAATTCTCTACGTACGATAGATCGAGCCTAACCGACTCATCCCACGAGAGATCCGATCGACCGCTTACTTGCCACAGGCCTGTCACGCCAGGAAGAACGAGGAGCCGGCGCCTAATCAGTCCGTCGTAGTTCTCCACTTCTCGGCGCAGCGGTGGGCGCGGGCCAACGACGCTCATGTCACGGCGAACGACGTTTATGAACTGCGGCAGTTCGTCGATGCTATAGCGACGAATGAGCCTGCCAACCCGCGTTACGCGTGGGTCGTCTCGCATCTTGAATAGGAGGCCCGCCCCTTCGTTTCGTTCCATGAGTGCAGTCACTTGCCGATCGGCGTCAGTGACCATCGATCGAAACTTGATCATGCCGAAGGGCTTGCCATCGAGCCCGATGCGTTCAGACCGATAGAACACCGGCCCCTTGCTGTC
The DNA here is from genome assembly GCF_002887785.1 of Rhodococcus sp. ENV425. Taxonomy (NCBI): domain Bacteria; kingdom Bacillati; phylum Actinomycetota; class Actinomycetes; order Mycobacteriales; family Nocardiaceae; genus Rhodococcus; species Rhodococcus sp. ENV425. The sequence continues at coordinate 16,970 of NZ_PCZU01000025.1, read as the reverse complement.
GAGCTTGATCGCGATTGCCACAGCGGCGAACACGGGCGCCAAGACTAGTAGTGCCATGAGCGAAAACATCAGATCGAAGGCGCGTTTCCCACTTCGCTTGGCCCCGTGGTAACTGGGCTTCTCTACATGAATGAGGGGTAGTCCGGCAACGGGACGCATCTCCATGCGCGGACCAGCCACGTCGACGACGCCCGTTGCCACCACCAAATCCGCCTCGTGCGGTTCGAGTTCCCATACAAGGTTCCGGATTCCCTCGTGGCCAAGCGTTTCCGTAGCGGTGACAACAACGGTGTCCGCACCCGACTCGGTGAGCGCCTCCACTACGGAATGCTCGTCGCCGTAGATCGCGATCCGGGTCCCATTCACCTCGATATGCTCACCACGCCCGCCTGCGTACCGCGGAACGCAGACTCCGACGACTCGGTAGCCATCGGAGGTCTCACGTTGGAAGGTCTTCGTCATGTGCCGTACGGCGCGTTCACCACCGACAACGAGGACCGAGGTCTGGAACTCGCCCCGGCTCCGCTTTCGGGCGACGACACGACGCCAGGTCCATCGGCTGAACAGCAGAGCCACCAGTCCAACGGGCAAAGCGATCGCGAGATAGCCGCGAGCCAGGTCAAGCTTGAATACGAGAGAAATGATTGCGATTGCGCCGAAAAGTCGTAGCGTGCCAGCAATGACTCGCTGATACTCCTCGTAGCCGCTGCCGATTACGCGTCTGGATCGTGAACGGAAGAGAATTAGGGTGCCGATCCAAGCAGTGGCGAAACAGAGTGATATCGCCGCGTAGTTCAACTCGCTGAACGTCGGTGTCGCTAACAGGTCAGACTGGCCGAAGCGCACGACGTGTGCCAGTACAACGGCCAGCACTACGATGATGTTGTCGGTCCAGAATAGGCGTTTGACGTATGCACCCTGCCAAGACCAACGAGTGTTGACGGTCCGGTCTCCAACCGAGTACGGACCCCCCCGAGTCGATGCGTCCGTCGTCGCGTCGACTCGGGCTTGTATCCGGTCGGCTTGCCCCACCGCTGATTCCATCCTGTCCCCTCCCCGAGCGCCAAACGAGCGAAATGCCCGCGTCGGTGCGACTACCCAGGGACGATCGCGCGGACGGCGTCGACATGCGCGAGTACCTCCCCGCACTGCACACGTCTCAACCTGCGCTGCCCTCGGTAGGGATCATCTTGGAGTATTGAGCCGCGTCTTGCATCTCGGTCGGGCTTCTGCGCACCGCCGCGTTTGCGGCCTCTGACCAGCGTGGACCCCTTACTTCTCAGTAACTTCTCAGCAAGTTGCAGGTCAGGCGGTATGTACCGCCCCTAACGGCCCGTAGCATTCGGAATTCAGCAGGTCAACGTTACCGTGTGAAATGTCACACACCACTCAGGTTTCCACGCAAAGTCGAGCAACCAACTGGACATATGACCAATTCATCCGGACAGGTAGATGCAGGTGGTTGGTATTTGTTTCGGACTAGTTTTGCCGTGCACAGTTTCGATCGTCGATGCCCAGATTTCCGGAGGTACCTACCGAACTCGGACGACGTCGGTGTAGGCGCTCGACGCCCGATCCGACCTGAGTGCAGGGCCGTGAAAAGCACTCGGGTGGATACCGGCCCGCATTCCCCACTCGGCGCCCGCTTGCCGTATCGCGGTTCATAGACAAGACGACTAGGATTCGATTGTCGCGCAGTCTCACGGCACCATTCCTCCCCCTCCGGGGCCTCCGGCGCGAGCCTGATTCACTCGACATTCCCATTGGCGCGGATTTCTCCAGCAAGGGGAATCCAGTCTGCCCCTATACGTAAGGACGAGGTGTCGTCATGGGCGAATTCATCGCCGAGAACCCGAGCGTCTTCAAGACGGCGGTGGTGCCCGCCGCCGGCATGGGCACGCGGTTCCTTCCCGCCACCAAGACGGTGCCCAAGGAGCTCCTTCCCGTCGTTGATACCCCCGGGATCGAACTGGTCGCTTCGGAGGCCGCCGAGTCGGGCGCGAGCCGTCTCGTCATTGTGACCGCACCAGGCAAGGCCGGCGTGGTCGGGCACTTCGTTGAGGACCTGGTCCTGGAGAACCATCTGGAGTCCAAAGGGAAGCACCACCTGCTCGAGAAGGTGCGCAAGGCACCGAGCTTGCTCGATGTCGAATCCGTCGTCCAGGCGGAGCCGCTTGGGCTCGGGCATGCCGTCGGTTGCGCCGAGCAGGCCCTCGACGACGACGAGGACGCTATTGCGGTCCTCCTGCCCGACGATCTCGTCCAGCCGTGCGGTGTCCTGGAGGTGATGGCCCGTGTGCGTGCCGAGCGCGGCGGCAGCGTCCTCTGCGCGATAGACGTGCCGAAGTCGCAGGTCAGTTCGTACGGCGTCTTCGAGGTCCAGGAGGTTCCCGGTGTCACGAACCCGGATGTGATGAAGGTTCTCGGCATGGTCGAGAAGCCGAAGCTCGAGGACGCTCCGTCCACCCTCGCCGCTGCCGGCCGCTACCTCCTCGACCGCGCGATCTTCGATGCGCTGCGCCGCGTGAAGCCCGGCGTGGGCGGGGAACTGCAGCTCACCGACGCCATCTCGCTGCTGATCGACGAGGGCCACCCCGTACACGTCGTTGTCCACCGCGGCTCGCGGCACGACCTCGGCAATCCGGGCGGGTATCTGCGAGCCTGTGTCGATTCCGCCCTGGCCAGCGCGGAGTACGGCCCGATGCTCCGGTCCTGGCTGACCGACCGGCTCAAGCAGATCGACCCGGAAACCTAGAACACGAACTGTGGCCCGGCCGGTGCCGGGCCACAGTTGTATTACAGCAGTGGCACCGTTGCACCGAACACGATGGCGTGCGCAGTTGCGCTGCACACCGTCACGTCGGGATCGGTGGCCGGGATCCACGTCGACTCACCCCGCTCGAGGCCCACGGTCTGCTCTCCACCGCGCAATTCGACCGCCCCCGCCGTGCACAGCACGATTCGGGGCATCCCGGACTCGAATGCGACGGACGTGGTCGCGCCGCCCGAGAGGTCCAATTCGGCCCGCATCAACTCGAACTCCCGCACCGGCGGCACGTACACGGACGTGCCGCCGCCGATATGCGGTCGCTCCCACGGCACGTCGAGCGCTTCGAAGTCGAGCACGCGCAGCAGTTCCGGCACGTCCACGTGCTTGGACGTGAGCCCGCCGCGGAGCACGTTGTCCGAGTTCGCCATGATTTCCACGGCTGTGCCCCGCAGGTATGCGTGGAGGTTGCCCGCCGGCAGGAACAACGCGTCGCCCGGTTCCATGGTCACCCGGTTGAGCAGGAGCGACGCGATGACGCCCGGGTCCTCGGCGTAGACCCGGCCGAGGTCGAGGGCGGTGCGTGCCGCGACGGTGAACTCGTCGTCCGAGCCGGCCCGCGCCGCCAGGTAGCGCTCGCACCCGGCCAGAACGGCGTCCGTCAACGCGACGAGAGACTTGGTCGGCAGCGTCATCCACGCGGTGAACAGGGCGCGCAGCCCCGTCGCGTCGAGGTGGTCGCCCAACTCCGACGCGTAGGGAGTCAGTTCGGGGACGCTCAGGTCACGAAGGAACTCGACCGTCTCGGTCGGGGCCCGAAAGCCGGCCAGCGCCTCGAAACGGCTCAGCGCCACGACCATCTCGGGCTTGTGGTTGTCGTCCCGATAGTTGCGGTGCGGTGCGCCCAATGGAATTCCGGCGTCGTTCTCACGCGCGAACCCCTCCCGAGCCTGCGCCCGGCTCGGATGCGCCTGCAACGAGAGCGGCTGCTCGGCCGCGAGGACTTTCAACAGGAACGGCAGCCGACCGTCGAATTCTCGGGCACATTCCGATCCGAGCTGGCCTTCGGGATCGCGAGCAATGAGATCGAGCAGCGACACCGTGGTGCCGTCTTCGTCCACCACGGCCGGGGCCGCCGGATGGGCACCGAGCCACAATTCGGCCTCGGGTTCCTCGGTCGGCGCAGGCCGGCCGGTCAGCTCGGCCAGCGCGGTGTGCGAACCCCACGAATAGTTGCGAACGGCCCCGCGAAGCGGATACATCGAGCTCCTCCCCGGAACCGGATCAGCTTGTCCTGCATGCCTCTACACGTCGGTGGAGAACCGGACCCCGCCGTCCGGCAGGACGACTCCCGGCCACACCCGCGCGCCGCGTAGCAGTTCACAGCGGGCTCCGACCTCGGCGCCGTCGCCGATCACGGCGTCACGAACCAGAGCACGCGGCCCGATCCGGGCACCGAATCCCACGATCGAGCGCTCCACCACCGCTCCCGCGTCGATGCGTGCGCTGTCGAACACCGCGACTCCGTCGAGCCGGGCTCCGCCACCGACCACGACGTCGCGGCCGACCACGGTTCCGCCGATCAGCATCGCCCCAGGGGCGACGCGGGCTGTCGGGTGTATGCGGGCCTCGCCGCGCTCACCGTCGAGCGCCGGGGACGGCGCAATTCCCCGGACCAGGTCGGCCGAGCCCTTGACGAAGTCGTCCGGCGTCCCCATGTCACGCCAATACGCGGCGTCGACGTGGCCGAACACGCGGGCGCCGTCGACGAGCAGCGCCGGGAACACCTCCCGCTCCACCGAGACGGGACGTCCGGCCGGGATCTTCTCGATCCACTCGCGACGGAAGACGTAGCAGCCGGCGTTGATCTGATCGGTCGGCGGATCCTGTGTCTTCTCCAGGAACGCCGTGACCCGTCCGTCCGCGTCGGTGGGCACGCATCCGAAGGCGCGTGGATCGGCGACGCGCACGAGGTGCAGCGTTACGTCGGCGTGGTTGACCTCGTGCGTGTGCAGGATCTCGCGCAGGTCGCTGCCGCCGAGTACGTCGCCGTTGAACACCATGACGTTGTCGGAGCGCAGGTGGGGCATCACGTTGCGGATGCCGCCGCCGGTGCCGAGCGGCTCGGTCTCGGTGACGTACTCGATCTCCAGCCCCATGCTCTCGCCGCTACCGAAGTACTCCTCGAACACCTCGGCCTTGAACGACGTACCGAGCACCACGTGGGTGATGCCCGCGCTCCTGATCCGCGCGAGCAGATGCGTCAGAAAGGGCAGCCCCGCCGTGGGCAGCATCGGCTTGGGCGCCGACAGCGTCAGGGGCCGCAGACGCGTTCCCTTTCCTCCTACCAGGACCACCGCGTCGGTCGCGGCTCCTCCGCCCATGTCCCTCCCCTATCGAACGCGCGCCCGGCGCGACCGTGCGCGAATGCAACTGTCACTCCCGCGAAGCACGCGGCGGCGGCATCCCGGGTGGGATGCCGCCTGCGCGCGCCGAAGGTCAGCTCTGCGAGAGGTCCGGCAGCTGATCGCCGAAGAGATCGATCACGAGACCGATCAGCTCTTCGGGGGTGTCGATGACGTCGTCGGTCTCGGGCGCGGCGTCCGCCTGCGGAACGGTCCCCTCCGACTTGGTCGGGGCGGACTGCGCGGCCGGGGCCGCGGGTGCGGGAGCGGCGCCGTCGCCGGCGACGTTCACGACGATCGGGTTCTGGAACGGCGCGCCGGACTTCAGGCCGACGTTGTCCCACTGGGTGCCGGCGGCGTCCTGGCAACCCCAGTACACGTAGTAGGTGCCGGCCGCGATGGGCTGCGGGCCCTGGGAGACGGGCTGGCCGTCCTGGACGAAGGTGATGGCGGAGGTGCTGGTGTTCTCGACGGAGAACTTCGAGCCGGGCGCCTGTGCATCGGCGCGGCCCGACGGATCGGCGGCGTCGAGCCCGCTCTGCTTGGTCGACACGTAGGTCACGCAGGTGACACCGCCGGCGACGTCCACCCCGGCGAAGTCGAAATCGACGGTGATCGAGCCGGGCGTGCCCGACGCCCCTACGGACGGGTTACCTGCCGCGGACGCGGTCCCCGGCACGCACAGCGCCAGCGCTCCCACCCCGACAACGGCCACAGCGGTCTTCTTCAGAACGGATTGCATCAAAGCTCCCTCGAGTACGGCGATTCCGCGGAAGTCGCGGCATGCACTTCGACCCCCCGGTCGGAATGTTCTGAGACACCGTAACCCGAGGCGGCTTCACATGCGAGTCGGTCGGTCTTGTGCGGACGGCGCCACGCGCGCCTGTATGCCACGGATTCCAATCACCGAAGCGCCGGATCTGCAGCCCGATGTCGTTTCATCGGACTGTTCCAGCTCGAAGTAGCCGACAGGGTTGGTCCTTGACCAGTGCCACGGATCCGTAAGTGACAATTATCGTAGATTGCCGAAGATGCCACTTATGCCCCGGTGTCCGGCTCCACCGTGTACGCAAGAAACTCCGACCTTGCCGCGTCGTACGCACGTGGCGCAGTGGTGTTCACGTGGGACGACGGCTATACGAACTGGACGCAGGTCGCGGACATGGCGGCCGCACGCAATCAGCGGCACACATTCTGTGTCACGCAGAGCCGCGTTGGAACGACGATCACGCAGGCGGCCGTCCAATCTCTTGCAGCTAATGGTGGGCATGAGATCGCACAGCATTCCAAGACGCACGCCAACCTCACGCAGATCACCGCCGCGCAGCGCGCAGATGAGTATGACAAGTCGTGGCTGACCGACATGATCGGGCGTGACGTTCGCACGTTCTCGTATCCATACGGCACGTCGAACTCGCCCGCCGGAAGGAACGCCACCACAGACACCGAGTTGTACCTTCGGTATGACCGCCTCCTCGACACGACCGGGGTGCACGTCTCCGCCATGTATGACAGGTTCACCACCCCGTTCGTGGTGCGCCGGTACGGGTGGAACGACAACGCGGCATCACAGTCGAAGGTGCTCGAGTTGATCCGTCTCGCGGCGACCACCCCGGTGACTGTGGTGATCTACGCACACGACCCTGCCGGGCTGCTGTCGTCGGGTCGGCTCGAAGTGGCGATGAACACAGCGCAATCGTTGGGTGTTCCGTGCATGACGGCTGCTGAAGCGTTCCCAGCGCAACCGAGCAACATCCTCGACCCCGGTTTCGAAGATCCAGCCCTCGGGTCGTGGGATGCTGGCGCAACCGCCCCGAACAGTGTGGCGTCGGTGGCAGACACGCCTGTGGTTGGGTTTGGTGGTTCGCGGTCGCTGTTCATTCATCAGGAATCGTCCACTGGTCAGACGGCGGCGAGTCAGTTCATCAAGTGGAAGCCGAATACGGCGATGCGGGTGACGTACCGGGCACGCAGTGTGCGGCGCACTCAGGGCACGTCAGCTCAGATCGGCCCGATGGTGCAGTTGTACGACGGTGGTGCGAACAATCTCCTCAATACCCAGTACACGGCGTCGAGCATCACGTCGGATACGTGGGTGCAGGGCACGTTCGATGTGACCGCTGTAGCGGGAGCGGAGATCGGGAAATTGTACTTCCGGGTCTACAACTTCGACGCCGACCTCTACGTCGACCATGTGCACGTCTCGCCTGCGACGGATACCGCGCTCGGTTAAGACCATCTCCTAGTGAAACATGCTGGTCAGTCTGCTCATCGCTACACTCACCCCATGCAAACCCTGAGCAGACAGCCAGAGTTGAAGGTTTCCGAGGAGTCGGTGCGGATACGACGCGCCCGCGTACTTCTCTGGCTGGGTGCCTTTATGCCGATTATTTACACCGTCGGTAAAGGCCTGCATGAGGTGGGTGGCGTCGGCCCCCTCGAGCTGGTTCGTGGCGGCGGAGGTCTAGCTCTCTTCTTCCTCGTTACCGTTGGAATGAGGGTTCCGAAAGGGCGCCCACTCCGTAACGGTTTGGCTGAGGTTGGGCTCTTCTTCTTCGTCGCGGTGGCCGGTCTCAGCTCCCTTTGGTCGGTCGATCCACGGCTGACAATCTTGAAGTTGGTTCCACTCGTCGCGACATATTTGTGTCTGGCAAAACTCTCGACGCTGTACGACAGTGTTCAGGAGATGATCGGTGGAATCATCGCTGTCGCGCACGCGATCCTGATCGCGACATTAATACAGTTGGTCATCTGGCCATCGCGCACTTACTCCACGGATATATTCGGTGAGGAACCTCGCATCCACAGCGTATTACCGGCGATTGCATCGAACCTGTTTGGCCTCGTGGCCGGGATCGGGATCGCAGCCGTCTGCCTGAAGATTGGCCCGAAGTGGACAACCCGGGCGCCGTGGAGTGTCCTTCTTGTAGTGGTGTACTTCCTGCTCCTGCTCGGAACACGCTCCCGCGTCGTCACAGCCGTCTCGCTGATCATCATCATCGCCTGCCTGGTGCGCGCCATGCACCGAAGTCAGAACGCAAATATCATCGGCTGGTTCGCCGCTACCGCAGCCGTGGCCGGAGGCTGGTGGGCGTGGACCCGCGAGGACATCAGAGTGACTGTCACCGACTTTGTAGTCCGAGGCCAGGACGCGCAGGGCTTGTCAACCTTGACCGGACGTACCGTCGTGTGGGATCGAGTGCCAGCACTGATCGAAGGCGACGAGTGGTGGGGGTGGGGATACTACAGCGGTCACCGTGTCGGGTTACCTGCGCGTGACAGTCTGTTCCGTGGCTATAGCAACCTCGATAACACATGGCTGGAGAGCGTGGTCGGCGTCGGGATCATAGGCACGGCTGGATTGGCGGCGTTTATGATCTTCGGGGTTATCCGAACCATTAAGGCGACGAAGGGCATGGGCTCGTACCGGCTCTTCGCAGTACTCCTCGCCGTCGGTATCACTGGTCTGACCATGATTAATCCAACCATTCAGACCAACACGTCCACGCTGGTCTTCTTCGCCGCACTCGTGTTCGCGACGCGACGTATGACGGTCGAAACGGAGCCAGCGAAGAGCCGCCGACCTACCGTCGCTGCATACGCTTAAGGCGCATCTCTT
>NZ_PCZU01000025.1:0-8130 GCF_002887785.1 Rhodococcus sp. ENV425 | reverse complement strand
TAACGGCTCACTACCGGCGCCATAGATGCAGCCGGCATACGAAGCGGTCGACCAACAGGATCTTCTTCCAAGAGGGCGCCGACCGGAAGCAATCCGACATGCTGATCGAGCGCTACGCGGATGCGCATTGGCCCGACTGCTCGTCTCGCGACATTCCTTGCGACAGCGGGCCGCAGGCTGACGGCGCCTCCGCTACCGTCCGCTCCCCCGGTCCCCGTGCCCCAGATCCCGCTCGGGATCCACGACGTCGCGCACCCGCTGCTTGAGCGTGACGATGTCGGGAAACCCGCCGTCGGTCTTGCGGTCCCACACCACCCGATCACCGGCCGTGACGACGAAGATGCCGCCGGTGCCGGGGATGAGCGCAACCTCGCCCAGATCCGCGCCGAAGGTGTTGAGCAACTCCTGCGCCATCCAGCCGGCACGCAGCAGCCAGTTGCACTGCGTGCAGTAGGAGATGGTGATGCGGGGTGCGGTGCGCGGCTCGGTCACCGCCCGAGCGTATCGGTCGGCACGCCGCCCAAAAGGGGTGAGGCCCCGCCGATCGTGGTGGCGAAACGGCGGGGCCTCAGCGCGGGCCGGCGATGGGGGGTTACCGGCCTGCGAGCGTCGCCTTCGCAGGGGGGACAGGAAGGCGACACAGGAACACTAGTCCTCAAGATCATTACTCGCGAGTACAAACACTAAAGCGCTGGTCAAAAGCATGTAAAGCGATGTCAGGGCTTGTTGGTGTGACGTTCGCTCTCGCGCTCGGCGCGCTGGATCTCGACGAGGGATTCCTCCATGTCGGCCACGCGCAGCACCTTGCCCAGGACCAGACCGACCGCCACCGAGACGAGCAGCCAGGCGCCCAGAACCGCCGCAACCCACCACCACATACCCACAGTGTGTACGAACTTGGTCGCCGATGGGTAACGCGCGGAGGACTGTGAGCGATATTGCGTCCACGCTATCGCGGCCGTGTCGCACTTGTCCCACATTTCGTACCGAACAACCGTAAAGTCCCCGATGTGCCGACCCAGACAATTCGCCGCGCCGGACACGCCATCCTCGTTCCCGCCCTGGCCGCGCTGACCGTGCTCGCCGCTGGCCCTGCCGCCGCGCAGGACCCCGTCGCGCCGCCCGGCGACATCGTCTTCGGCACGCAGACGCTGGGATTCGGCGACACGGTTGCCTTCCGCGGCCACAGCGACACCGCGACCCTCACCGTCCCGGTGCCGGACGGGCTGCGGCCCGCCGCGCTCGACGCGACGGTGCAGATGCCCGCCAACGTCGCCCGCGGCTGGATCGACGTCCAGTCGCAGGGGCTACTGCTCGCCCGCATCGACCTGCCCGCCGCCGGAACACTCGTGCCGGTCTCGCTGCCCCTGGATGCGGCGCCGATCGCGGACCGCGCCGTCACCGTCACCCTGACCCTTCACCTGCTCCCGTTCGACGGGATCTGCCCCGAGGACTGGACGGATCGCTCGGTGGTGCTGCGCGACGGACGCGTCCGCTACACCGGGGCGGCGACCCCGCCGGCCGTGGTCGCCGACTTCCTGCCGCCGATCCTCGAGTCGCTGGAGCTGGCGCTGCCCGCCGACCCCACCCCCGCCGAGTCGGCCACCGCTCTCGATCTCACCGCGGCCGTCACCGCCCAGTACACGGGCCGGCCGCTGCGGGTGACAGTGCAGACCCTGCCCGGCGACGACGCGGTGCCGCCCGCCCCGGCCGGGCCGTTCACCCGGCAGATCGCGATCCTCGAGACCGACGGCGACGGTGCCGCCACCCTGGTCCAGGTGCCCGGCGGCGGTCCGGCGCTCGCGGTCACCGGCGACGCCGACGCCCTGCGCAACCAGGCCCGCCTCATCACGAGCGACATCTCGTCGGTCGCGGTGGCCTCGGCGGCGACGGTCGGCACGCTCGGCCGGCCGCCGCGGCTGCCCCCCGACGCGACGACGCTCGCCGAACTGGGCCTCGGCGCCCTCACCGACACCGGCGTCGGCGTGGTGGAGGTGCCGCTCGGCATCGACCAGACCCGTCTGGGACGGCCGTCCCACAATCTGCGGATCAACCTGCAGGGCTCCTACACCCCGCTGCCCACGACCGAGGGCGGCCTGGTGTCGGTGACGGTCGGCGACACCGTCGTCGACTCGTGGCCCGCCGACGCGTCCGGCCGTCTCGATCGGTGGATCACGGTGCCGGACAACGTGCTCGGACGGACCACCGACGTGGCGGTGTCCCTGCGCGCCACCGGCGGCACCCACCAGTGCGGCCTGCAGCAGCCGATGACGCTGACCGTCGACGCCGGCAGCCGCGTCACCACCGAGCCCGCCGACCCGCCGCTACCCGGGGGCTTCCGGTCGCTGCCGCAGGCGCTGCTGCCGAAGGTGAACGTCGCCGCCACCGAGGCCGGGATCGCCGACACCGCCCGGGCCGTCGCGCTCGTGGCCGGGCTGCAGAGCCTGACCTCGGTGCCGCTCGATCCCGACTGGGTGAGCGTCGACGAGGCCGCCACCGGCGGCACCCCCGCCATCGTCGTCGCCGCCGACGGCCGCGTCCCCGACACCCTGGAACTGCCGCTCGCCGGGACACAGGGCCGCACCCTCGACCTCCTCGACCCGGCCACCGGGAACGCCACCACCGTCACCTTCCCCACCGACATCGAGTTCGCGTCGCTGCAGGTGGCGCGCGACGGCGACCGCACGGTCCTCGTCGCCGCCGCCACCGAGGTGCCCGCCGAACTCGACCGCACCCTCGGCTGGCTCGCCGCGACCCCGCAACGCTGGGCCGAACTCGACGGCGACGTGCTGTTCACCACCGCCGACCGCGACCCGGTCGAACTCGCGCTCACCGACCCGGCCGCCGAGCCCGGCACCCAGGAGTCGCTGGGCCGGACGACGGGCTGGGTGCTCGCCGGTGGCCTCGCCCTGCTGGCCGTGGGGCTCGTCGCCGCGGGCGTCACGGCCCTGCGATGGCGTCGCGGCCGGCCGCGCACGCTCTGATCGGATGTCGCCATGAGCACCGTCACGACCGCCGAGCGCGCCGCACTGTTCGCGCACACCAGCGCACGGTGGACGGTGATCGTCGCCGCCACCGTGCTCGGGTACTGGTCGACGTGGGAGCAACTGCTCACGGAGATCTCCCGCGGCACGGGCGGCGGCTACGTCCTGCTCGTGCCGCCGTTCGCGGTGCTCGCCGCCGAGGGCGTCACCCGGCGCCGCCGCGGCGAGTTGCCGATCCACGACCGGCAGACCGACCGGATCGTCGGCGGCGCCGTCCTGCTGATCGCGCTCGCGGTCAAGTGGCTGCTGCTGCCGCGGTACGGGCCGAACTACCAGATGATGCACCTCGACGTGCTGTCGGCGTGGACGTTCGTGATCGGCGCGTGCGTGCTGCTGTTCGGCCTGCGCGTCGCCTCCCGGTACTGGCCGGTGTGGCTGCTGCTGCTGGGCACGTCGCCGTTGTTCTACCGGGCGGTGCTCGTGCAGCTCGGCGGCACCAAGTTCGCCGCCGGGTTCCTGATGGTGCTGCTGGGCGCGATCGCGATCGCCGTCGCGGTCGGCCGCACCCGGCGCCGCGCGCTGATCGGCTTCTCCGCGACGATGCTGCTCGGCCTGGCGCTGCTGTTCGCGGTGACCACCCGCTACCCGGACGCGCGGGTCGCCGTCGCGCAGATCGTGCCGTCGGGCACGGCGGCGCTCGTCGTCGGCGGCGCGTTCTACCTGTACCGGTATCGCGGCCTCGCGCCGCGCACGCTGCCCCCGAACCCGGTGTCGCCGCGCGAGGCGACGCGCTCGGCGCTGTTCCTCGTCGCCCCGGCCGCGCTGGTGCTCGCCGTGCTGCCGCTGCCGGATCAGCAGCTCACGCCGGTGTCGGTGGGCCCACCGCCGAGCGGCACCGTCACGCAGGTGGTCCCCACCGGCTGGTATCAGATCGACTCCATCGACTACGACTGGCCACGAAGGTATTTCGGCTCCACCGCGCAGCTGCGCCGGCAGATGATCCGGGCCGTCGAGCCGCGCGCCGACTGGGATCGGCTGTCGCGGCCGCGCACCGTCGCCGTGCAAACCCTGCAGGTGCGGCGGGTGGGGGTGTTCGAGGTGTATCCGGTACAGACCTCCTACGATCTCGGGCGGGCGCGGGTGAGCCCGAAGATCCGGGTGGACCTCGGCCACGGCGTGCAGGCCGACTTCTTCACCGTCGTCGACGACGAGTTGCTGCTCACCTGGAGCCTGATGAACTTCATCTGGACGCGCGGCGACGCCCTCGCGCAGCGGGTGAGCCTGCTGACCGTCGACAACCACGAACTCGATGCGCCGTTCCCGCAGCCGACGCCGAACATGGCGTCGAACGGCCGGAATCTGCTGTCGGTGTTCCTGCGCGGGCGGGCGTCGGTGGAGGATTCCGATCCCGAGTACAAGGACTTGGACATGCTCACCGAGCTGGGCCGTGATCTGGTGGAGGCGCAGTGGCGCGGAATCTAGTCGACGAGGAGTTCAAGGCCGCCGCGCTGCACGACGCGGTGTACGGGCTGCGGGAGAAGCGGCCGCTGTCGTCGGCGTCGGTGGCGTTCGTGCCGTGGCAGAAGTGGCTGACCCTCGGCCTGGTCGCCGCGGCGATCGTGGCGCTGGTGTTCGCGACGACGCCGACGCTGACCGTGCTGATGGCGGTGTGCACGGCCGGGTACATCGCGACGCTCGCGGACCGGCTGCTGCTGTTCTCCCGCGGCCTGGCGCGCGACGCGATCCTCACCGTCGACGACGACGTGGCGCGGGCCGTGCCCGGGCACGCGCTGCCGACGTACACGGTGCTGGTCCCGGCCTACAACGAGCCGGAGGTGGTGGGTGATCTGATCGCGGCGATGGCCGCGCTGGACTATCCGGCCGAGAAGCTGCAGGTGCTGTTGCTGCTCGAGGAGGACGACGCCGTCACCATCGCCGCGGCCGAACAGGCGGGTCTGGGCGAGAGCGTGCAGATCCTGCTGGTGCCGGCGGCGGACCCGCGGACCAAGCCGAAGGCCTGCAACTACGGGCTGCACTTCGCCACCGGCGACATCGTCACCATCTTCGACGCCGAGGACCTGCCGGAGCCGCTGCAGTTGCGGCGCGTGGCGGTCGCGTTCGACCGGCTCGGCGACGACGTCGCGTGCGTGCAGGCGAAGCTGGCCTTCCACAACGGCACCCAGAACATGCTCACCGGCTGGTTCACCGCCGACTACGCGCTGTGGTTCAACTTCGTGCTGCCCGGCCTGATGCACTCGAATTCGCCTATCCCGCTGGGCGGTACGTCGAACCACATCCGGCGCGCCGTGTTCGACGAGATCGGCGCGTGGGATCCGTACAACGTCACCGAGGACGCCGACCTCGGGGTGCGCATTGCCGAGTCGGGCTACCGTACGGCCGTATTGGACTCGACGACGCTGGAGGAGGCGAACAGCGATCCGATCAACTGGATCCGGCAGCGTTCCCGCTGGTACAAGGGATATCTGCAGACATGGCTCGTGCACGTGCGACGACCCGTACAACTGTGGCGGGGCATCGGCACGGTCGGGATGCTCCGGTTCACGACCCTGCTCGCCGGGACGCCGATCATCGCGTGCCTGAACATGGTGTTCTGGTTGATCACCATCGCGTGGCTGCTCGGGCAGCCGTTCCTGATCGAGGAGATCTTCCCCTGGTACGTGTACTTCCCCGCGTTGATCTCGCTGGTGTTCGGTAACTCCGCCGTGCTGTACATGAACCTGGTCGCGTGCCGGGAGACCGGCAACTCGGCGCTGTGGCTCGCGTGCCTGACGGTGCCGGTGTACTGGCTGATGATGTCGGTCGCCGCGATCAAGGGCACCTATCAGCTGATCCGCAATCCCTCCTACTGGGAGAAGACCTTCCACGGGCTGTCGTCATGAGAGGCGACTCGGCCCGGGTGTTCTGGCTGTCCTGCCTGCTCTATGCGGCGGTGGGGCTGTACCTGTCGCTGGATGTGGCCTATTTCCAAGGTGATTCGCTCAGCCGCGTCGCGGCCGCGCGCAGCGCCCTGCACAGCCGCGACCCGCACCTGGCGGCCATCGGGTTCGTGTTCACGCCCCTGACCGCGTTGATGCAGTTGCCGCTCGTGGCGCTGTCGGACTGGTGGCCGGCGCTGACCCGGTGGGGCCTCACGGCCGTGGTGATGTCGGCGCCGTTCATGGCCGGGGCCGTCACCCAGGTCCACCTGTTCGCCCGCGACCGCGGTGCGTCGCCGTGGCTGGTGTGGACGGTGACGGCGCTGTTCGCGCTCAATCCGATGATCGTGTACTACGGCGCCAACGGCATGAGCGAGGCGCCGTTCCTGATGCTGCTGTGCTGGGCGACGCGCCGGCTGGTGCGGTGGATCAGCACCGACGACGTGCACGACCTCGCCGTCGCCGGGATCACCGTCGGCCTGGCGTATCTGGCGCGCTACGACGCGCTCGCCGTCGGCGCGGCCGTCACCGTGCTCGTCGTCGCGGTGACGTGGTGGCGCACCCGCGTGTGGCGGGCGGCGCTGCTCGACGCGATCCTCGTCGCCGCCCCGGTGGCGTTGGCGTTCCTCGTGTGGGCGGCGACGAGCTGGCTCATCACCGGCGAAGCGCTGCAGCAGTTCTCGTCGTCGTACGGCAACGCGGCGATCCTCGAGCAGAGCGGCGGCGGCTCCACCGGAGGCCTGGGGGCGCTGGCGTTCTCCGTCGCCGAGATCCTGGTGCTCGGGCCGGCGCTGCCGCTGCTCGCGCCCGTCGTCGCGGTGCTGGCGTGGCGCCGCCGGGACTTCGAGCCCGCCGTGCCGTTCGTCGTGCTGGGGGCGGTGCTGGCGTTCGCGGCCCTGTCGTACTTCCGCGGCATGACGTTCCCGTTCCTGCGGTTCTACCTCGTCGCGGTGCCGCTGGCGGCGATGTGGGTGGTGCAGCTCGCGCCCCGTCGCGGGCAGCTGCGGGCGCGCCGGCTCGGCGCGCACGCGACGGTGCGGCCGCAGGACCGCGGCACCCTCGCACCGGTCGGGGCGCTCGCGCTCGCGGTGTCGGTGCCGGTCACGTTCGTCGCGATGGGCAACGCGACGCTGTCGCAGGAGCAGCACGCGCTGCGCACCGTGCTGTTCCCCGATCCGGACGACACGTCGCAGCTGCGGGACCAGGAGAACCGCATCATCGCGTCGTTCGGCACGGAACGTCGCATCGCCGACTACCTCGACGCGCTCGGCCTGCCCCCGGGTTCGGTAATGATGGACACCGTGTACGGGTTCGCGGTGCTCACCGCCACCGACCGGCCCGAGCAGTTCGTCATCCCGTCCGACGCCGACTTCACCCGCATCCTCAACGATCCGGCCGCGAACGGCGTGCAGTATCTGCTCACCGTCCCGAACGAGGGCCGCGGCGTCTCGGATGCGGTGAACCGCCGCTACCCCACCGTCTTCGAGACCGGCGCCGACATCGCGACCCTCGATCTGGAGATCCCCAACGACGGCGACAACCAGCCGACCTGGCGTCTGTACCGGATCGGTTGACGCACCCGCAGGCCGCGTGCCACCATCGCTGCACCAGCCCCGAAAACGGGGCGACCCCGGCCGGTGCGCCAACACCGAACCGGGGTCTGGGCACACGACAGAATGGACCTGTCATGCACCGTGAGGTGGATTGTATCCACACGCCGATCCCAGGCGTACATCCCCGGGAGTGGCCGGCGCCACGCGCCGCGCACCCCGTCGACCGGCCCGGCGCAGCGTCCCGCGCCGCCGACGTGACCCGGACGAGTCCGCCGACGTCCTGACCCGTTCACCAGCCCTCGCACACGACTGTCACCAGCCGTGTCCGGGGGCCACAGGTGTTTTCCCTGCGTGCGTGCGAGGGCCGTTCCGGTGACCGAGGCGCACGCGGTCACGTCGTTTTCCGTGCGGGTCCGACGCTAACCAACCGCATCCGGCATTCCACCGTCCCGGTGAACGGCACCGGGCACCCGATCGAGCACGGGTCGACACGTCCGACCGGGTCCAGCTCAGCCGCTTGCCTTTTCGGCACGCGGCCATACGTGCTGGCCGAGACGCGGTATCGGGGCATGGTCCGTGGGTTTGCTTGGGGAAGGGGCCGACAGGTCAGCGACCCGCAGGGTCTCCGTTCAGAGCAGGCGCCGGGCCTTCATGCCG
>NZ_PCZU01000194.1:10130-10787 GCF_002887785.1 Rhodococcus sp. ENV425 | reverse complement strand
GCCCCGATGGCCCGGCTGGCGAGCGACGAACAGAGCCTCGCCCAGCTGCTGTCGGTGCTGGCTCGTTCCCGCACCGTCGCCGCCGACGACCTCGAGGAGATCGCCGCGGCCGCCCGGGAGGCCTCCGACGCGCTCGAGGCCGTCGCGGTGGATGTGGTCGCGCTCGAATCCGCCGCCCGGGACAGCGCCGCCGCCGGGGCGCACCTCGGGGCGGCCGTCGCGGCCGCCGGACAGCGACTCGACACGGGCGTCGACCAATTCGAGGAACTCGTCGCCGCCGCGGCCCGGCTCGCGGCGGCCCCCGACGGAACCCGTTCGATGGCCCTGCTCGACCGGCAGCGCGCCGAGCTGATCTCGGCCTCGGACCGGCTCGAGAGCTGGGCCCAGTCGTGGCGGGAGATCCGGCAGATCGAGGGCCGCTACCGGTACTGACGTCGCCCCGGTGGCTCAGTCGTCCAGGCCGCGGGCGACGAGGGCCTCGCCCATCGCCTCCGCGGTCAGCAACGCCCCCACGACGACGGGCACCGCCAGGGCCCGCAGCGAGAAGCCGAGCCCGCGGGCCTTGCGTGCCTCGGTCACCTGCGCGACGATCCCGCCGAGCATCGGGACGGCCCGGACGGTCATCACCAGCACGAGGCCGACCCGCTCCGGATCCAC
>NZ_PCZU01000194.1:0-10106 GCF_002887785.1 Rhodococcus sp. ENV425 | reverse complement strand
CCCGCCGGAACGGGCCCAGCCCCGCCACGATCGCATCGAGCATGTCGCTCACCCGGGTGGTCAGCGTCACCAGCGCGGCGAGGGCCACGGCAACCAGCAGCTGACCGGACACCACCACCGCCCGCTCCCAGCCGGCGAGCAGCACCTGGAACGCCGCGATCACCACGAGCATCCACAACAGCGGCCGGAGCTGTCGCAGCGCGGGCCGGGGCGGGATCCGCGCCAGCAGGTAGAGCCCGAGCACGACCGCCCCGGCCACCGGCACCTGCCACGGTTGCCGCATCCACACCGTGAGCGCGACGATGAGCACCGCGGTGACCAGCAGCTTCGGGCCCGCGGGCGCCCGGTGCAACGGCGACGCCGCGCGATGGTACAAGCCCAGGGTGCTCACGCGACCAGCCTGCGGTAGTAGTCGATCGCCGGGCCGGGTGTGTCGTCGGCGACGACGCGCCCACCGTCGACGACGAGCACCCGGTCGAAGCCGGTCAGCAGGTCCAGATGGTGGGTGACCACCACCAGTTGCTGCTCGAGGGCGGCGAAGGTCCGCGCGATCAGCCGGGCGTTGCGCAGATCCAGCAGCGTGGTGGGCTCGTCCGCCACCAGCACCTGCGGATCGGTGACCATGATCGCCGCGAGGGCCAGGAGCTGCTTCTGCCCGCCGGAGAGCAGGTGACTCGGGTGGTCGTGGTGCCCGGCCAGCCCGAAGTCGGCGAGCACCCGCCGTACCCGCTCCGCGCGCTCGGCCTTGCTCAGTCCGCTGCGGCGCAGGGAGAAGGCGACGTCTTCCGCGACCGTGGGCATCACGATCTGATGGTCGGGATCGGTGAAGACGAATCCCACGCGCCGGCGCACCTCGCGGGCCTTGCGGGCGGTGTCCAGGCCGTCCACCGTGACCGTGCCGGAGGTCGGGATCACCAGACCGTTGATCATCCGGGCCAGGGTGGACTTGCCGCTGCCGTTGGCGCCGACGATCCCGACGCGGCGCTCGGTGAGGGTCACGTCGATGCCGTCGAGGACGGTGCGCTCACCGTAGGCGTGGCCCACCTGCCGGAAGCGGATCTCGCTCATGCGGTCGTGCCCGGCCCGGCGCTCAGCGCGCGGGGTCGGTGGCCGGGCGTGCCGGTGCGCTCGGGCTGAGCAGGGCCGGGTAGGCGCGGTGCACCTGGGCGGCGACGACCGCCGCGACGACGGCCTTGAGCAGGTCACCGGGCAGGAAGGTGGCGTTCGCGCTCAGCGCCGCCCACAGCGTGAGATCGGTGCGTGCGAGCATGCCGGCGATACCGAAGACGTAGAGCACGACGATGCCACCGAGGACGTTGACGGCGATGCCCGGCAGCACCCGGTAGTGGGGCAGCATGCGCGCCGAGAGCCAGCCGATCACCGCGACGGCGGGAAGCCAGCCGAGCAGGAAGCCGACCGTCGGGCCGGCCAGCGCCGTCAGGGTCGTGCGTCCCCCGGCGAGCACCGGCAGCGCCAGGCCCAGCACGATCACCGTGGCCACCGACAGCACGCCCTTGCGGACGCCGAGCAGCGCCCCGGCGAGCATCACGCCCAGCGTCTGCAGCGTGATCGGCACGCCCGACGAGCCGACGGTGATCTGCCCGGGCAGACCCAGAGCGATGATCAGGGCGGCGAACACGGCGATCTGCGCCAGGTCGCGGGCGGGCGTGCGGCGGGTCGAGGACACGATTCTCAGCCTTCTGACGAGGGGACCGAACCTGTCGAGGGTATGTCGCCGCGGCGTGCTCCTTCTCACCACCCCGCTCCGGGCCGGCCCCCGAACAGGGCCGCACCGGCCTCCGGGTAACCACCCATCTTTCCCTGATCTCTGCGTTGACCTGGTGTTTTTCCGACCGTGGGGTGTCACGATCGACAACGAACGGCAACGACGCAAGGAGAAGACGATGTTCTGGAAGATCGTGGGTGTGGTGGCGCTGGTGTGGATCGCCCTCGTGGTGGTCGGGGCGCTCGCGGAGCACCTGTTCGGGATTCTCGTGGTGAGCGCGCTGATCTTCGGCGGCTACATGCTGTACAAGGCCGTGGCCGGCAGCAAGGACGACCACATCACCCACGTGTGATGTGGTCGCGGCGGCTCAGCGCCGCAGCAACTGTGCGAGCAGCCGGCGACCCTGCCCGAGCGACACGTCGGGCAGGTACGCATGACCGACGGCGATGCCGATCGTGGGCAGGGCCGCGGCGTCCGGGAACACCAGGTACATGGGCCGGTGCTGCGGCTGGAACTTCGCCTTGAAGGCGAGCAGCGACCGGAAGCCGTAGACCGGCTCGAGGGTGCGGCCCAGCAGGTCGAGCAGCGCGTCGAGCGCGCCGCGGTCGAGGGCGCCGGCCGACGACGGGTCGGCGCCGGCGAGCGGCGCGCCGGACAGGCTGAGGAACTCGAGGCCCTGTTCCTGCGCGGACATGGCGGCCGAGGCGATGAGGAACTCCATCGCGGGACGGAAGCCGTCGGAGCGGCGGCGCATGAAGTCGAGGGTCAGGCCGACCAGGGCGCCGTCCCGGTAGACCGGCATCCACGACGTCACGGCGTGCACGTGGTCGTCCGCGTCGATCGCCAGGAGCAGCCGCACCTCGGGGTCGCGCAGTTCCTCGAGCCCACCGAGGGTGAAGCCCATCTCGGGGAGGCCCTTGTCGGCGACCCATTCCTCGGAGATCTCGACGATCTGCTCCGTCACCGGCAACGGAGCCTCGGTGAACGTCGTCCACCGCGCCTCCACGCCGTCCTTGGCGGCGCGGTTGAGGGCGGTGCGGACGTCCTGGAACTTCTTGCCCTTGAACGCGAGGCCGGGAAGCGCGACGACCGTCTCTTCGGCCACCCGCAGACAGCTCCAGCCGTGGTCCCGGGCGATCGCGGCGGTGTCCTCCCCGACGGAGTAGAAGCACGGGGTCCAGCCGTTGCCGAGGCAGTACGCGGCGAACTCGTCGATCGCGTTCTCCAGGCCCGCAAGATCACCCACCGGGTCGCCGGTGGTCAGGGCGACACCCGAGTGCACGCGGTAGGCCACGGCGTGCCGGCCGTCCTCGCCGAACCAGTAGTGGTTGCCGGGCCACGTCGTCATCCACGACAGCGAGGTGCCGCCGGGGGAGTGCAGCAGTGCACGCACCCGGTGTTCGTCGCCGGGATCGTGCCCGAGCGCGGGGACCAGGAAGCTCCGGACCATCAACAGGCAGAACGCGGCCCACACCAGCACCCCCACCCACTCGAACAGCAGCGTGGCGGCCGGGGTCAGCGGCAGTACCGGCGGCTCGAACAGCTGCAGATACACGGGTGGGACGAGACGTCGCGGCGCGTCGCGCACCAGCGTGGCGCCGCCGGGGTCGCGGTCGAAGCCGTCGGCGAGCAGCGCCCCCACCACCACGTAGGTGACGAGCGCGGCACCCGCCGCGGCGGCGGTGCCCAGCCACACCCGCGGATACGTCCCGCGCGGGGCGCGCACCCCGAACAGCCGGCGGGTCATCAGCAGCAGCACGAGCACCGCGACGAGGGCCAGCAGCGGAGCGAGTTCCATGTACACCGAGCTGGTGCGGCGGGTGCCGTACAGCAGCGACCGGGTCTCCTCCTGCTCGGTGATCTGCACGACCGCGCTGACGGCGGCCACCGCGATCAGGGCGACGTGCCCCCACACCGAGAGCAGCCACGCGGCGCGGCGGCCCCGGCGCAGTCCCTCCGCTCCCACGAGCAGCACCGCCGACGGCATCAGGTTCATCACCAGCGGTCCGATCCCGGACAGGCGCAGCGCCTGCCGCCCCTTGCGGCACTCGTCGCGCAGGGCCGGGTCGGCGCAGATGTCGACCAGTTCCCGTGCGCTGTACGGGACCTGGTCGAACAACTCCCGCAGCGCCGAGAGCGGCCCGATGGCGTGGGGGGAGAACGCCGCCAGGATCGGGCCGAGGACGCTGGCGGCGACCACCAGCGCCACGAGGGTGCGACGCTCCCGCACGGTGCCGCCGAGCGCCGGGCCCCGGGCCGCGCGGCCGAACAGCACGGGTCCGAGGAACAGGCCTGCCAGCGCCGCGCAGAGCCGCACCACGTCCTGCAGGTGCCCCGCGAACAGGGCGCTCGTCACGAGGAACACCAGCACCAGGGTGCGGATGCGGCGCCGCCACAGCGTGCCCATCGCCGCGGTGGCGGCGAGCAGGGTGCCGAGCACCCACGGCAGGGGATCCTCGGTCAGATGCCCGTGCAGCTCGAAGCCCCACGAGTTCGGCACGGTCGACGCCAGCAGCGCCACCAGCAGGGCGAGCGCGGCACCCGCACCCTGCGAGAGCGCCGCGGCGAGTGCGAATCTGCGGCTGCCGAGGCGGTTCTCCACCGGCACCGCGACGGCGAGGATCGCCACGCTCGACAGGACGTACTCGCCCAGGCCGGACGCGAAGAGCCCGGACGTCCAGAGCACCCACGGATGCCCCTCGCCGAAGCTACGGGTGCCGAGGGAGACGTCGAGGGCCAGGTCGTGGGACGGCCCGCGCCACACGGACCCGGTGGCGATCGCGAGCACCCACATCGCCGCGAGCAGGGTCAGAGCGACGGGGGCCCGGCGCAGCGCCGCGCCGCTGCGCGCGATCACGGGGCGACGAGGCCGAGTCGGCGGCTGAGCCACGGCAGCTCCTTCTCGAGTCCGGCGGACCACACCGCGAAGCTGTGCGCTCCCGGCAGTTCCGTGAGGTGGACGTCCATGCCGGCGGCCCGGGCCGCCGTCGTGAGTTGTTCGATTCCCGAACGGTATTCGCTGTCGTCGAGGCCCACGACGAACGCCCCTGCCGAGCCGGGGTAGCGGTTGCGGGCCAGCAGGTCGGCAGGGTTGTTCCGCGCGAACGCCTCCGTGTCGCCGCCGAACACCTCGCGGATCGTGCGGTCCCGATCGCCGAGGGTCGGCTCGGCCTGGCCGGAGAAGTCGAGGAACGTGGGGTACACCTCGGGGCGGGCGGTCGCGAGCTGCAACGCGCACGTGCCTCCGTACGAGAGCCCGCCGATCGCCCAGCCCGCCGGATCGTCGTCGACCTGCAGGTGCTCGCGGACCCAGGCGGGCACGTCGAGCGCCAGGTAGGTCGCGGCGTTGCCGAGGCGGGAATCGGCGCACAGCGGGTTGTCGAACTGGTCGCCGGTGCCGTCGGCGAGCACGACGACCGGTGCCAGCCCCTCGTGCCCGGCCGCGAACGCGTCCATGATCTGCGGCAGCCGGCCCCCGATCAGCCAGTCGTCGGTGCTGCCGGGCTGGCCGGCGAGCAGCACCAGCACCGGGAGTTCGGGGCGCGGGTCGGCGAAGTAGGCGGGTGGCAGGTAGATCCGCGCGTCGCGGGCGCGGAATCCCGAGACTGCGCCGGGGATCGGGGTGGTCGTCACCGCGCCGGTCGCGGGCAGATCGGCCGGGGGCGACCAGGTCTCGGACAGCGGCCGCCGAGCGACCGTCGCCGTGGCCGGTGCCAGGGCCGCGTCGAGCGGCACGGTGCGGTAGTCGGTCATGCCGAGGGCGGAACGCACGGTGGGGTAGGCGTCGAACACCGCGTTGATCCGCCCCGCGCCCGCCACCACCACCGCCAGTGCGGCGACGACGAGGCCGGCCGCGACGAGCGGACGCGCCCGGTCCCGGCGGCGGACGAGCCACCGGCCGGCCAGGAGCGCGACGGCGAGGACGGCGACGGCGGTCCACGCGTACACATCCCGAGGCAACCGATCCGGGAACGGTCGCCACACCTGCTCGACGAGCACGGCGGCGAGCACCACCAGCACCAGGGTCAGCGCGACGGCCGTCGGAATCCCCGTCAGGAGCCAGCGGCGGTGCCGTCGCGCGGCCAGGGCGGCCAGGCCCGCGACGGTGAGGACGGTGAACACCACGGCCGCCGCCGTCGTCGTCAACCGCACGTCGAGCGCTGCTTCGACGAGCCCGGACCACGACACGCCGTCCAGTATGCGCGAGGCCCCCACCCCCGCATCGTGATCGGCGATAGTGGACGAATGGAACCGGTACCGGAGGACTGGCAGCGGGCGCTCGTGATCGCCGCGCACCCCGACGACATCGAGTACGGCGCGGCGTCCGCGGTGGCGCGGTGGACCCGACAGGGCAAGGAGGTGCGCTACGTCCTGGCGACCAGCGGCGAGGCCGGCATCGCGGGCCTGCCGCCGGCGGCGTGCGGGCCGCTGCGCGAGCAGGAGGAGCGGGCATCCGCCCGGGTCGTCGGGGTCGAGGTGGTCGAGTTCCTCGGGCATCCCGACGGCCGCCTGGTGGCGGGGCCGGACCTGCGCCGCGATCTTGCGGCGGCGATCCGGCGGCACCGACCCGAGATGGTGGTGACCGGCAATTTCGGGCTCACGTGGTTCCCCGGCGTCCTCAACAGCGCCGACCACCGTGCCCTGGGGCTGAGCGTGCTCGACGCGGTCACCGACGCGGCGAACGAGTGGATCTTCCCGGACCTGGCCGAGCAGGGTCTGCCGCCGTGGCCGGGGGTGCGGTGGGTGGCGGTGAGCACCACGTCTCCCACTCACGGAGTGGACGTCACCGACACCGTCGAGGACGGCGTCGCGTCCCTCGCCGAGCACCGCCGCTATCTCGAGGCACTCGCGCCCACCCCCGTGCTCGACCAGGCCCGGGCGCAGGTGGAGTCGGCCACGGCCGCTCTGCCCGGGTTCGCGGCGGAACGGGCCGCCGGGTTCGAGCTCTACACGTTCGGGGGCTGACCGCCGGGTACGAGGACGACTCCGGCACCGGGCACGGCCTCGACGTCCACGGGCAGCGGTCCGAGCGGTTCGCCGTCCGCGTAGGCGGAGATGCCGGGACACTCGAGCCGCACCCGCCGGGCGCGGTGCACCCTCACCTCGTCCAGGTCGACGTGGGTGCCGCGGTAGACGGTGGGGAACAGGCGCAGCAGGCGGGTCCGGTTGGCCGAGGTCACGATCACGACGTCGAGGAGGCCGTCGTCGAGACGCGCGTCCGGCGCGATGCGCATGCCGCCCCCGTAGGTGGAGGCATTGCCCACGGCCACCATCGTCGCCGCCACGTCGAGGTCGTCGCCGTCCAGCGTGATGCGATACGGCAGCAGGCGGAGATTCGCCAGTTCCGCGACCATCGCGACGTTGTAGCGCAGCCGGCCGCGCGGCCGGCGCATCCGGTTGGCGCGGTCGGTGACCAGGGAGTCGAATCCGCTGGCGAGCACGGTGCCGAACCAGTGGTCCGGCCGCCCGGGCGCCCGGACCCTTCCGAGGTCGATCGTCCGCGTGGCCCCGTCGGCGATCACGTCGGCCGCCGCCACCGGATCCGACGGCACGTGCAGGACGCGGGCGAGGTCGTTGCCGGTCCCGGCCGGGACGATGCCGAGCGGAATCCCGGTCTGCGCGAGCGCCTGCCAGGCGAGCCAGACGAGCCCGTCCCCGCCGACCGCGACGAGTGCCCCGGTTCCCTCGCCGACGGCGTGGCGCACCAGTTCGAGGGAGTGTTCCGGGGTGTCGCCGGCGATCTCGGTGACGCGCAGGCCCCGTTCGCGCAGCCGGGCCGTGGCGGACCTCGTCGCGCGCGCGGTGTGCGGGCCCGCGGCCGGGTTCGTCAGGACGGTGACGGATTCGATCACGGCAGCAGCTTTCCAGGGTTGAGGATGCCGAGCGGGTCGAGTGCGTCCTTGACCGCGCGGAGCAGGCCGGTGCCCAGAGTCCCGATCTCGTCGGCCATCCACGGCCGATGGTCGCGCCCGACCGCGTGGTGGTGGGTGACGGTGCCGTCGGCTGTCATGATCGCGTCCGTGGCGGCGCGCTTGGCCGCCGACCACTGCGTGAGGGGATCGTCCGTCTGCGCGCACACGACGGTGAAGTACAGGGACGCGCCGGTGGGGTAGGTGTGCGAGATGTGGCACAGCACCAGTGGCGGGGTGCCCTGTTCCTGCAGGGAGGCGGTGAGCGCATCGGTCACCGCCGTCCGCAGCCGCGCCAGATTGCTCCACGTGGTGGCGGTTTCGAGGGTCTCGGCGAGGGCCCCGACCCGCAGCAGGGCGTCGCGCAGGTGCGGCGCGTCGAACCGTCCCTGCTCCCAGGCGCGGGCCGGCTCTTCTCCGAGGTCGGTGCCGCCCAGGGTCGAGAGCAGGGCGTCGACCTCCGCGGCGCGGGCTCGTACGTGTTCGGCGGTGCCCTCGACGGTGGTCACGGCCAGGCATCCGGTGGGGGCGGTCGCACCGATGTGCTCGTGCAACGCGAGATTCGTCGCGGTCTCGGTCTCGTCCGACAGGCGCAGCACGGTGGGGACGGCGCCGGTCTGCACGAGGGTGCGCAGGGCGTCCGCACCCGTGGCGAAGTCGGGAAACGACCAGGCGCGGTGGGCGGTCGCGGCGGGGATCGGGTGGACTCGCACGCCGACCTCGGTGACGATGCCGAACAGGCCCTCGGACCCGAGGAACAGTTGCCGCAGGTCCGGGCCCGCGGCCGAGGCCGGGGCGCGGCCCGCCCGGACGGTACCGCGCGGGGTGGCGACGACGAGGTGCTCGACCATCTCGTCGAACCGGCCGTGGCCCGCGGAGGCCTGGCCGGAGGATCGGGTGACGGCGAACCCGCCCACGGTCGCGTGGCGGAAGCTCTGCGGGAAGTGCCCGAGCGAGAAGCCGTGGGCACCGAGCAGTTCCTCGGCCTGCGGTCCGGTCGCGCCGGCCTGCAGCGTCGCCAGACCGGAGACCGGATCGAGATCGGTGAGCGCGTTCATCCGTTGCAGGTCCACTGCCACGACGGCCTCGAAGCCGTCGCGCACCGGATCCAGCCCGCCGACGACGCTGGTGCCGCCGCCGAACGGCACGACGGCGATCCCCTCGCCCGTGCAGTAGTCGAGTACGGCGAGCACCTCGTCGTGGCTGCCGGGCCGCAGCACCGCGTCGGGACCGTCCTGCGGGCCGGGGTTCTGTCGCCGCAGCAGGTCGAGGGTGCTCTTGCCGCCGGCGTGACGGAGCCGGGCCGCGTCGTCGTCGGCGACGTGTTCCGGACCGACGATGCGCCGCAGGCCCTGGTGGTGCCGGGTGTCCAGCCGGGACGGGGTGAGCCGCACGGCGGTCTCGGGCAGCGAACGGGCGCGCTCGGTGTCCACGCCGAGAGCCTGTCGAAGCAGTGTGCGGACGCCCTCGCCGAGTTCCTTCCGGCGGTCCGCCGTGCCCCACGCGTCCCACTCCATCTCGGCTGCGGCGGTGGGGTGTTGCGGTGTGAACCTCACAGTCATGCGTTACAGTGTTACATACAATGTCTATTCGTAACGATGAGATCCGGTCTTCCGGCCCGCCGGCGGCAACCGTCGAGAACCAGATCCTCGACGCCACCCGCTCGTGCCTGCTCGACTTCGGACTGCGGCGCACCACCCTCGCCGAGGTGGCGCGGCGCGCCGGTGTCAGCCGTCCCACGGTCTATCGCCGCTGGCCCGACACCCGTGCCCTGGTCGCGGACCTTCTCACCCGTGAGATCCGCGCCGTCCTGCCCGATCTCCGCGGAGAGGGGCCCGTCCGGCCGCGCGTCGTGCGGGCCGTCGTGACGGCCGTCGACGAGATCGGCACACATCCGCTGTTCGAGAAGATCCTGCGGTCGGACCCGGACCTGCTCATGACGTACATCGTGGACCGGCTCGGGACCAGCCAGCACGCAGTGCTCGAGGTGCTGACCGGGGCGCTCGTCCTCGGCCAGCGCGACGGCACCGTCCGCGCCGGCGACGTCCGCGCGCTCGCCGCGTTCGTGCTGCTCACCGCCCAGTCCGTGGTGCAGTCCGCCGGGATGGTCACCGAGGTGGTCGACCGGGCGGCCCTGCTGACCGAGCTGGCGCACGCCGTCGACACCTATCTCGCACCCTCCGGGGAGGATCGCCCGTGACCGGACCCGCCTCCAGTGCCCTCGACGCCGCCCGCCGCCGCCGGGAACTCGACGACCTCGCCGCCCGGCCCACCGTCGACGTGCTCGTCGTCGGCGGCGGTGTCACCGGCGCCGGCGCCGCGCTCGACGCCGCGTCGCGCGGCCTGAGCGTCGTCCTCGTCGAACGGCACGATCTCGCCTTCGGCACCAGCCGGTGGAGTTCGAAGCTCGTCCACGGCGGCCTGCGCTATCTCGCCACCGGGAACATCGGCATCGCCCGCGAAAGTGCCGT
>NZ_PCZU01000193.1:0-2933 GCF_002887785.1 Rhodococcus sp. ENV425 | reverse complement strand
CCGCCACCGATGCCGGTCGAGACCACGACGCCGACGAGGTCCGTCGCACCCCGGCCCGCCCCGAGCCGGTGCTCGGCCAGCGCGGCCGCGGCCCCGTCGACCGCGAGCCGCACCCGCGACCGCGGGAACAGGCCGCGCACGGCGTCGACCAGGCCGAAACCGCCCGCCCACTCGCCGATGTTGATCGGCGCCACCACACCGGCGCCGACGTCGACCGGCCCGGCGCTCGCGATCCCCACGGCCGTCACCTCGGCTCCCGCGGAGACCCGACGCAACAGCTCCGCGCATGCCGCCCACACGCCGGCCGCGGGCGTCGGCACCGTCCGCGGTGCGTCGAGCGTGCCGTCGGCGCGGACGCGGGCGGCCGCCATCTTGGTGCCGCCGACGTCGAGGGCGAGCGCGACCATCAGCGCCTGCGCAGCACGAGCACCAGATTGCTGACCAGGAACTCCCGCACCGCGGGGACCCGCACCAGCCACCACGCCCAGCGCGGGTGGTACCGGGGGAACGCGGCCAGCAGCTCGCCGTGCGGCGTCGAACGCGCCCACCGCAGCCCGTCGCCGCAACCCACCTCGAACAACGAGACCCCGTACCGGTTCTTCGGCTCCCGCCCGTGCCGGCGGGCGTAGCGCCGCGCCGCGTACTCGCCGCCGAACGCGTGCCACGGGCCGGTCTCGTGCCCGCCGAACGGGCCCCACCACAGGGTGTACGACAGCACCGTCAGCCCGCCCGGCCGCGTCACCCGCAGCATCTCGTCGGCCATCACCCACGGCTGCGCCACGTGCTCGGCGACGTTCGAGGAGAAGCACACGTCCACCGATCCCGTGCGCAGCGGCAGCGCGAGGCCCGAGCCACGGATCGACCCGCCCACCGCGAGACCGGCCGCGTGCATCTCCGACGGATCCGGCTCGACCGGCACGTAGCGGGCGCCCGACGCGCCGAACACCTCCGCGAAGTACCCCGGCCCGCCGCCCACGTCGACGACGGTCGTGCCGGTCAGGTCCCGGCCGGTCAGGCCCGCGTACAGATCACCGATCAGTTCCACGGTGTCGCGCGCGAGCGCCCCGTAGAACAACTCGGGGGCGGACTGCTCGTGCCGGAAGTCGCCGAGCAGCCCGACGGACCGGCGCAGGGTCGCGCGCCGGGCGAAGGTTCGAGCCACCGGGGGGACGGGCAGGGTCGGAACAACCACGAGGAGCAACCATAGCGGCCACCGCACCGCACTACCCGCCGGTAACCCTCCACCGCGGGCGGCCCCGCACCCGTTAGTGTGTTCCGGGATACAACCGTCGACGACGAACCACAGGGGGTCGCCACGTGCGCGAGGTTCTGTTGCTGTGCTGGCGCGACACCGGGCATCCCCAGGGTGGGGGCAGCGAACGCTACCTCGAACAGGTCGGCGCCCAGCTCGCCGCGCGCGGCATCCGCGTCACCCTCCGCACCGCCGCCTACCCCGGCGCCCCCGGCCGCGACGAGATCGACGGCATCACCGTCAGCCGCGGCGGCGGCCGGCTCACCGTCTACCCCCGCGCCCTCGCCGCGATCGCCGCCGGCCGTCTCGGATTCGGTCCGCTGCGCCACCTCCGGCCCGACGCGGTGATCGACACCCAGAACGGCATCCCGTTCTTCGCCCGCCTCGTCGCCGGCGCGCCCGTGACCGTGCTCGTGCACCACTGCCACCGTGAGCAGTGGCCCGTCGCCGGCCGCGTCATGGCCAGGCTCGGCTGGTGGATCGAGTCCGCCCTGTCGCCGCGCCTGCACCGCGACGACCAGTACCTGACCGTGTCGTTGCCGTCCGCCGACGAACTGATGGCCCTCGGCGTCGACCGTGACCGCATCGCCGTCGTCCGCAACGGCGCCGACGCCGTCCCCGCCGGGGTCGAGCCCGGCGACGAACACACCCGCACCGCGCACCCCACCGTGTGCGTGCTGTCGCGGCTCGTGCCGCACAAGCAGATCGAGGACGCCCTCGCCGCCGTCGCCGCGCTGCGCGACCGCGTCCCCGGCCTGCACCTCGACGTCATCGGCGGCGGCTGGTGGGAGAGGAACCTGCGCGCGGCCGCCGCGGACCTCGGCATCACCGATGCCGTCACCTTCCACGGCCACGTCGCCGAGGACCGCAAGCACGAACTGCTCTCCCGGTCCTGGGTGCACGTGATGCCGTCGCGCAAGGAGGGCTGGGGGCTGGCCGTCGTCGAGGCCGCGCAGCACGGCGTGCCCACCGTCGGCTACCGCAGCTCGCGGGGACTGACCGACTCGATCATCGACGGCGTCACCGGCGTGCTCGTCGACTCCGCGGACGAGCTCACCGACGCCGTCGCCGACCTGCTCGCCGACGCGGATCGTCGCCGCACCCTCGGCGGCAAGGCCCGGGTGCGGGCCGCCGAGTTCTCCTGGTCCGCGACCGGCGACGGGGTGCACGAGGTGCTCGCCGCGACGGCCGCGGGCCGCCGCGTCTCAGGACTGTTCCCGCGCCCGGCGGAGGCCGCCGTGGTGCTCGCGGCGCCGGGCGGGCCGTCGCAGGACCAGCAGGCCCACGAGCCCGCCTGCTGACACCGCCACCCACAGTGCGTGCGCGGCGATCGCCGCCGTCCGGTCGTCCGACCGCGTCCCGTCGACCCCTGGCACCCGGTACAGCGACAGCGCGGCATCGGAGAACACCGGCTCGAGCTGCTCGAGCGCGCGGGCCGAGTCGCCGAGGTCCCCGGGCGTGCCGTGCTCGACGAGCACCCAGCCCACGCCGTGGGCAGCGAGGTCGGCCGGCGCCGCCCCGGCCAGCAGCAGGCGCTCCACCTCCGCGGCGCCCCGACCCTCGCCGGCGACGGTGCCGCCGGCGACGATCAGCTCCCCGGACTGCAGCACGTCCGCGCGCAGCATCCGAGGTGCCGGATCGAGAACCGGTGCGGCGCCGCTGAACTCGAATCGCCGGAACA
>NZ_PCZU01000192.1:8134-12655 GCF_002887785.1 Rhodococcus sp. ENV425 | reverse complement strand
CACCGCCGCGCCGAGCACGAACACGGGTGCGGTGGAGGCCCGCTCGGCGACCGCCAGTCCGAGCGGCAGTCCGACCATCTGCGCCGCGGCGATCGCGATGCCCTGTGCGCCGGTGGCGCGGCCGAGCAGCCGGGCGGGCGCGAGTTCGGCCACGAGGGCGGCGCTGGCCACGGTGATCATGCCGAAGCCGATCCCCCGCACCGCGGAGGTCGGCAGCACCACGGCCGGGTGCAGCGACAGCAGGAGCAGCAGCGACGGCAGGCCCAGCAGCAGGCATCCTGCGGCGAGCACGGGCCGGTAGCCGCGGGCCCGCACCAGGCGCGGCACCGCCGGTTGGGTGAGCACCGTCGCGCCCATGAACACCGCCGTCACCGCGCCGGCGAGGGTGCCGCTGCCGCCGGCGTCGGCGACGGCCCGGGGCACTACGGGCAGCAGCAGGGAGAACCCGGCGAACGCGCCCGCCGCCATCGCCCAGGCGGCGGGCAGCCCCGGCACCGCGAACAGGCCCGGCCGATCCGACGACGTCAGAGCAGCCTCAGCACACCGGCGATCGCGGCGAGCAGGGTCAGCGCCAGCAGCACCCCGGCGAAGAGGGTGTTGCCGCCCCGCCACGTCGACCAGGTGCCACCCGCGGCGAGGCCGGCGAGCATGAACAGGCCGTACGTCAGGACGACGTCCACTACAGGGTGCCCTTGGTCGACGGCACGCCGCTGACCCGGGGATCCGGTTCGACGGCCTGGCGCAGCGCCCGCGCGACGGCCTTGAACTCGGCCTCGGTGATGTGGTGCTGGTCGCGGCCGTAGAGCACGCGTACGTGCAGGGCGATGCGGGCGTGGAAGGCGAGGGATTCGAACACGTGCTTGTTGATCACGGTCGAGTACGGCACGCCGGGGTAGCCGCCGATCACCGAGTGCACCATGTAGTCCGGTTCGCCGGTGTGCACGCAGTAGGGCCGGCCGGAGACGTCCACCGCCGCGTGCGCGAGGGTCTCGTCCATCGGAATGAACGCGTCGCCGAAGCGGCGGATGCCCCGCTTGTCCCCGAGTGCCTGATTCAGCGCCTGACCGAGGACGATCGCGGTGTCCTCGACGGTGTGGTGCGCCTCGATCTCGATGTCGCCCTGGGCGCGCACGGTCAGGTCGAAGCTGGCGTGCTGACCGAGCGCGGTGAGCATGTGGTCGTAGAACGGGACACCGGTGGTGATGTCGGTGCGGCCGGTGCCGTCGAGGTTCAGCTCGACGACGATGGACGACTCCTTGGTGGCACGCTCGATCCGCGCGGTGCGCGGGGTGGGGGTGGTCTGCTCGCTCATCGCCCGTCCTCGATCTCGGTGGCGGCGAGCTTCTCGCTCACCCGTAGCAGTTCGTCGTTCTCGTGGGCCAGGCCCACGGTGGTGCGCAGGAACCCGGGGATACCGACGTCCCGGATCAGCACACCCTCGTCGAGGTAGCGCTGCCAGGTCGCGGCGGCATCGGCGAAGCGCCCGAACAGGATGAAGTTCGCGTCCGAAGGCACCACGTGGTAGCCGAATCGGGTCAGCTCGGTCGCGATGCGGTCGCGTTCGGCGCACAGCCGCGCGACCGAGCCGAGGGTCTCGTCGGCGTGCCGCAGCGCGGCCCGGGCGGCAGCCTGGGTGATCACCGACAGGTGGTAGGGCAGCCGCACGAGCAGCAGTGCCTCGACGAACGCGGGCGCGGCGGCGAGGTAGCCGAGCCGGCCCCCGGCGAACGCGAACGCCTTGCTCATAGTGCGCGAGACGATCACCTTGGCCGGGAACTCGTCGATCAGCGCGAGCGCGCTGGGGGCGGCGGAGAACTCGGCGTAGGCCTCGTCGACGATCACGATGCCGGGCGCGGCCGCGCAGATCGCGCGCAGCTCGTCGAGCGGGATGCTGTGCCCGGTGGGGTTGTTCGGGCTGGTGACGAACACCACGTCGGGTTGCTGCCGGCGGATCGCGGCCACCGACG
Organism: Rhodococcus sp. ENV425; assembly: GCF_002887785.1. Taxonomy (NCBI): domain Bacteria; kingdom Bacillati; phylum Actinomycetota; class Actinomycetes; order Mycobacteriales; family Nocardiaceae; genus Rhodococcus; species Rhodococcus sp. ENV425. The sequence continues at coordinate 10,688 of NZ_PCZU01000192.1, read as the reverse complement.
AGTCGAGGTCGAGGGTGAAGTCCTCGCCCCGGTAGGTCGGCAGCCACTCGGTCTGGGTGCCGTCGGCGATGATCGGGTGCATCGAGTAGGACGGCACGAATCCCATAGCGGATCGGCCCGGCCCGCCGAAGGCCTGCAGGATCTGCTGCAGGATCTCGTTGGACCCGTTGGCGGCCCAGACGTTCTCGACGCTCACGCCCACCCCGGTCTGCCGGGTCAGGTAGGCGGCGAGGTCGGTGCGCAGCGCGACGGCGTCACGGTCGGGGTAGCGATGCAGCTGCGCGGCGGCCTCGCGCACCGACTCGGCGACGTCGTCGATCAGGGCGCGGGTCGGTGGGTGCGGGTTCTCGTTGGTGTTGAGCTGCACCGGCACCGTCAGCTGCGGCGCACCGTAGGCGGACTTGCCGCGCAGGTTCTCCCGCAGCGGCAGGTCGTCGACGGTGATGCCGGATCCCGGGGCGCTCACTGCAGGTCCTCGAAGCGCAGCCGCACGGCCTCGCCGTGCGCGGGCAGGTCCTCGGCGGTGGCGAGGGTGATCACGTGCCCTGCGACGTCCTCGAGCGCCTCGCGGCTGTACTCGACGACGTGAATGCCGCGCAGGAACGTCTGCACGCTCAGTCCGGACTGGTGCCGGGCGCAGCCGGCGGTGGGCAGCACGTGGTTCGAGCCGGCGCAGTAGTCACCGAGGCTGACCGGCGCCCAGGGGCCGACGAAGATCGCGCCCGCGGCCCGTACCCGCGCGGCGACCGCGGAGGCGTTCTCGGTCTGGATCTCGAGGTGCTCGGCGGCGTAGGCGTCGACGACCTTCAGGCCCTGGTCGAGGTCGTCGACGAGGACGATCCCGGACTGGCTGCCCGACAGCGCGGTCCGTACGCGTTCGCGGTGCTTGGTGAGCTCGAGCTGGGCGGCGACGGCGGCGTCGACGGCGTCGGCGAGCTCGGCGCTGGTGGTGACGAGGACCGACGCGGCCATGACGTCGTGCTCGGCCTGGCTGATCATGTCGGCCGCGACGTGGACCGGATCGGCGGTGTGGTCGGCCAGGATCGCGATCTCGGTGGGGCCGGCCTCGGCGTCGATGCCGACGACGGCGCGGCACAGGCGCTTGGCGGCGGTGACGTAGATGTTGCCCGGGCCGGTGATCATGTCCACGGGCGCGAGTTCGGCGTCGTCGACGGCGGTGCCGTCCGGTGTCACGACGGCGGTGCCGTCCGGTGTCATATCGGTGCCGCCGTAGCTGAGCAGCGCCACGGCCTGGGCACCGCCGACGGCCCACACCTCGTCGACGCCGAGCAGGGCGGCAGCGGCGAGGATGGTCGGGTGCGGCAGGCCTCCGAAGTCCGCCTGCGGCGGGGACGCGACGACGAGCGACTCGACGCCGGCGGCCTGGGCGGGCACCACGTTCATCACGACCGACGACGGGTAGACGGCGTTGCCGCCGGGCACGTACAGCCCCACCCGCTCGACCGGCACCCAGCGTTCGGTGACGGTGCCGCCGGGCACGACCTCGGTGACGGTGTCGGTGCGGCGCTGGTCCTGGTGCACCGTGCGGGTGCGTTCGATCGCGACGACCAGCGCCGAGCGCACGGCGGGATCGAGTTCCTCGAGGGCCCGGTCGAGTTCGGCCTTCGGCACCCGCACGCGGTCGGGGCGCACCCCGTCGAACTTCTCGCTGTAGTCGAGGGCGGCGGCGGCGCCTCGGTCGCGCACGTCCTCGACCACGGGCCGCACCTGATGCAGCACCGCGTCCACATCCACTCCGCCGCGGGGCAGCGCGCCCCTCAGCTCCGCAGTGGTGGGGGTTCGACCACGCAGGTCGGTGCGGGCAAGCATGAGGTGTCCTCTCTCGCGAACGGGGGTCCGTTCCATTATCCGTGATGGCGGCGATCGCCCTCGACGGCAGTCCCCGAACGCGCCGTCCGTGCGCCTCGGGGCGGCCGGCGGCCGGACCTATGCTGACCACATGGAGGACGATGTGTCGCACCCCCCGACGTTGGGGGAGCTGATCCGCCGGCAACGTGAGCTCGCCGAGTTGCCCATGCGGCAGCTCGCCGCGATGGTGGGGATCTCGAACCCGTATCTGTCGCAGATCGAACGGAACCTGCGGGCGCCGAGCGAACGCGTGCTGCAGGCCATCGCCGAGCAGCTGCATCTGTCGGCGGATGCGTTGACGGCCGAGGCGGGGCGGCCGGATCCGGGAGAGTCCGCGGTGGTGCACGCGATCCGGGAGGATCCGGATCTGACGAACGCGCAGCGGCGGTCGCTGGTGGAGATGTACGAGGCGTTCCGGGAGGTGACCGTGGGTAAGCGGCGCCGGGGTGCGCGCTCCGACGACGATGCGGAGTGAGTAAGGTCACATCGGACGGCATAATGTGAGCCATCCTCAGGTTTCGGCTGGTGGGGCGCCGCGTCCCCGCCCGCCCGCCCCACGTGCAGCTCGCATGTACTTCGCGGTAAGATGCGCGACCCGGCACGCGGTGTCACCCTCGGGGCACACCCCTCTTCCCCATCTGGAGATGTCCCTTGCTCGACCACGTGCACAAGAAGTTGAAGTCGA
>NZ_PCZU01000192.1:5914-8124 GCF_002887785.1 Rhodococcus sp. ENV425 | reverse complement strand
CCCGCGGTGAAGTCGGTGGCCGGACGCGCCGTCCGCAACCCCCAGGCCGTCACCGCCGCCACGACGGAATACGCGGGCCGGCTGGTGAAGATCCCCGCGGCGGCCACCCGCGTGTTCAACGCCGACGATCCCAAGCCGCCGATGCCGCTCGACCCGCGGGACCGCCGTTTCTCCGACACCGCCTGGCGGGAGAACCCCGCGTACTTCTCGCTCCTGCAGAGTTATCTCGCCACGCGGGCCTACGTCGAGGAACTCACCGACGCCGGGGCCGGCGATCCGCTGCAGGACGGCAAGGCTCGCCAGTTCGCGAACCTGATGCTCGACGTGCTGGCCCCGTCGAACTTCCTGTGGAATCCGGGCGTGCTCACCCGCGCATTCGAGACGGGCGGGGCAAGCCTGCTGCGCGGCGCCCGATATGCCGTGCACGACGTGCTCAACCGCGGCGGCCTGCCGCTGAAGGTGGACTCGGACGCGTTCACCGTCGGCGAGAACCTCGCGGCCACCCCGGGCAAGGTGGTCTATCGCAACGACCTGATCGAGCTGATCCAGTACACGCCGCAGACCGAGCAGGTGCATGCGGTGCCGATCCTCGCCGCGCCGCCGTGGATCAACAAGTACTACATCCTCGATCTCGCACCCGGTCGCAGCCTCGCCGAGTGGGCGGTCCAGCACGGCCGCACCGTGTTCATGATCTCGTACCGGAACCCGGACGAGTCGATGCGGCACATCACCATGGACGACTACTACGTCAACGGCATTGCCGCCGCGCTGGACGTGGTCGAGGAGATCACCGGGTCGCCGAAGATCGAGGTGCTGTCCATCTGCCTCGGTGGCGCGATGGCCGCGATGGCCGCCGCGCGCGCATTCGCCGTCGGCGACAAGCGCGTGACCGCCTTCACCATGCTCAACACCCTGCTCGACTACAGCCAGGTCGGGGAACTCGGGTTGCTGACCGATCCGTCCACGCTGGACCTCGTCGAGTTCCGGATGCGGCAGCAGGGCTTCCTGTCCGGCAAGGAGATGGCCGGCAGCTTCGACATGATCCGCGCGAAGGACCTCGTCTTCAACTACTGGGTCTCGCGGTGGATGAAGGGCGAGAAGCCTGCGGCCTTCGACATCCTCGCGTGGAACGAGGACAGCACGAGCATGCCCGCGGAGATGCACTCGCACTACCTCCGGTCGCTGTACGGCCGCAACGAGCTGGCCGAGGGCCTCTACGTGCTCGACGGACAGCCTCTGAACCTGCACGACATCACGTGCGACACCTACGTCGTCGGCGCGATCAACGACCACATCGTGCCCTGGACATCGTCGTACCAGGCGGTGAACCTGCTGGGCGGTGACGTGCGCTACGTGCTCACCAACGGCGGGCACGTCGCCGGCGCGGTGAACCCGCCCGGCAAGAAGGTGTGGTTCAAGGCCGTCGGGGCGCCGGACGCCGAGACCGGCTCGCCGCTGCCCGCGGATCCGCAGGTCTGGGACGACGCGGCCACCCGTTACGAGCACTCGTGGTGGGAGGACTGGACGGCCTGGTCGAACAAGCGCGCCGGGGAGCTGGTGTCACCGCCGGCAATGGGCAGCGCCGCCCCCCCGCCGCTCGAGGACGCTCCGGGCACGTACGTCTTCAGCTGAGGACTTGCGCGTTAGCATTCATCTTGCTAACCTGCTAACAGCGTCCTCCGAGGCGCCCTCACACACCCGAACGGAAGGTACGCCATGACCACCGCCAAGACCCCCGTCGACGCCGCTGTCGCCAAGACCACCGCCGACACCGCCAAGGCCAACGAGGCTGCTGCCAAGGCCACCGCGGACGCCACCGCCGCCGCTCAGAAGATCGCCGAGTCGGCCACCACCGCCGCGAACCAGGCCACCGCCGAATTCACCAAGGCTCTCGACGAGAGCGCCGCCCGCCTGAGCGAGTTCAACGACAAGGTCGTCGACGCTGCCAAGCAGAGCGGCAACCTCACCGTCGACACCTACGAGCGCGCCGTCACCAGCCTGCTCGACCTGCAGGAGAAGATCGCCTCCGCCACCCCGATCGCCTGGGTCGAGGACCTCACCAAGGCGCAGGTCTCCTTCGCCCGTGAGCTCACCACCACGGTGACCACCACCGCACGCGATCTCCTCAAGTGATCGATTGTGCGTCTCTTCCGACGCGATCGCGTCGGAAGAGGGGCACCACGCACCGGGCGCCGGTTCAATGAACCCCA
>NZ_PCZU01000192.1:0-5869 GCF_002887785.1 Rhodococcus sp. ENV425 | reverse complement strand
GCGATCGCCGGCTGGAGCACCTACCTGGCCACCCTGAGCCGACGCGGCGCGCACCCGCTCGACGTCGCCGGCGACATCGCCGACTGGTGGCGCGTGCTCACCGACCGCGAACCCCCGCGCTGGGCCCACCCGTGGCCCGTCGCGCACTCCTGGCCGCTCGCCCGGCTGCGTGACTGCAGCGACCCCGACGCTCCCGCCCCCGAGGCCGTCCCCACCCTGCTGCTGCCGCCGCAGTCCGGATCGCACTCGTGCATCGTCGACCTCTCCCCCGACCGCAGCCAGGTCTCCGCCCTGCGCAGCGGCGGGTTGTCGCGGCTGTACTGCCTGGACTGGGCGCCCGCCGGCCCGGTCACCGACGGCGCCTCCCTCGACGACCATCTCGCCGTCCTCGCCGAGGCCGTCGAACTGCTCGGCGGACGGGTCAACCTGGTCGGCGGCAGCCAGGGTGGCTGGCTCGCGGCGATGCACGCCGCACTGCATCCGCGGACCGTGCACAGCCTCACCGTCGCGGGGGCCCCGATCGACTTCCACGCCGACCGTCCCGGTGCCGGCGCCCTCGAACACGTGCCACGCTCGGTGTCCGCGTCCGTGCTGAACCTGTGGTACGACGCCTCTCGGCTGTTCGGGGTGCTGCCCACCGACCCGGTGAGCGAGGTCCAGCGCAGCCTCGAACTGCTGGGCCTGCTGAACGACCCCGACACCCTCGGACAGGCGATCGACGAACGACGGTGGTTCCTCTGGCGCCAGGAGATCCCCGCCGCATTCCGCACGTGGATCCTCGAGCACCTGTTCGTCGGCAACGACCTCGTCGCCGGGGCCGTCACCACCGCGGCCGGTCCGGTGGACCTGGCCGCGATCGAGTGCCCCGTGCACATCGTCCTCGGCCGGCACGACCTCGTGGTGCCACCGGGACAGGTCCTCGCCCTCGCCGACCACGTCAGCACACCCGCCGGCGACATCACGGTGCACGACGTCGACGCCGGCCACCTCGGCTTGTTCGTCGGCCGGCGCGCCCTCACCGAGCTGTGGCCTCGGCTTGCGGCCGGGATCGCCGCGCACTCCCGATGAGGACCGCCGTCGCGGCGGTACGGAGGGCTGCTGCCGCCGTGGTGCTGACGGCCGCCCTCGCGGCCGCCGCCGCGGCGGGGTCCTCCCCGCCCGCCCACGCCGCGGGAGACGGGTTCCTGTGGGGCGTGTCGAGTTCCGGCTTCCAATCCGAAGGCTCCCCGCCGGACAGCAACTGGACCAGGTACGCCGCGTCGGGCCGCACCCACGAACTCGTCGGCACCTCGGTGGATTTCCGTCACCGCTACCGGGAGGACATCGCCGCGGCCGCGGACCTCGGGGTGGACGTGTTCCGGTTCTCGGTCGAATGGTCCCGCATCCAGCCCACCCCGCACGGCTGGGACGAGGCCGAACTGCGCTACTACGACGACGTCGTCGCGACGGTGCGCGGGCACGGCATGATCCCGATGATCACCCTCGACCACTGGGTGTACCCCGGGTGGATCGCCGACCGCGGCGGTTGGCGCGATCCCGCCACGGTCGGGGCATGGCTCGCCAACGCCGAGCAGGTCGTCGCCCGGTACGCCGGGCTGGGCGCGATGTGGGTGACGATCAACGAACCGACGATCTACGTCCAGAAGGAACTCGCCTTCGGCGGGATCGACGCTGCCGACGTCCCCCGCATGTTCGACGCCCTGGTCGCCGCGCACCGCTCGATCTACGCCCGGATCCACGAACTGGACCCGGGCGCGCGCGTGACGTCCAACGCCGCGTACATCCCCGGGGTGCAGACCGGACTCGACGCCCTGTTCGTCGACCGGGTCCGCGACACCCTCGACTTCCTCGGGCTCGACTACTACTACGGAGCCACCCTCGCCAACCCGAGCGCGATCCACGCGCTCACCGACGACTTCGCCTCGATCGTCCCGCATCCCGACGGGATGTACGAGGCGCTGATGCACTACACCCGCCGTTTCCCGGGGCTGCCGCTGTACGTCGTGGAGAACGGAATGCCCACCGCCGACGGGGCGCCCCGCGCCGACGGCTGGACCCGGGCGCGACACCTGCGCGAGCACGTCGACCGGATGCGCCGCGCCGCGGCCGACGGCGCCCCCGTCTTCGGGTACAACTACTGGTCGATCACCGACAACTACGAATGGGGAAGCTACACACCACGTTTCGGCCTGTATACCGTCGACGTGCGCACGGATCCGAACCTGACGCGCCGTCCCACCGACGGGGTCGACGCCTACCGGGCCGTCACCGGTGAGCCGTGGCCGGTGCCGGTGCCGGGCTGACCGGCCCGGCCCGGTCGTAGAATCGCCCGATGACCTGGCAGACGTGGGTGGCCCGGCTCGGCGCCGCCTGGGTGATCAGCCTCTCCCCCGGCGCCGGCGCGATCGCGTCCATGTCCTCGGGCCTCGCCCACGGACTGCGGCGCGGCTGGTGGAACATCGTCGGGCTGCAGTTCGGCCTGCTGCTGCAGATCGTGGTGGTCGCCGCCGGCGTCGGCGCGGTCCTCGCCGGGTCCGCGGCGGCATTCACGGTGATCAAGTGGTTCGGCGTGGCCTACCTCGTGTACCTGGGGGTGCGCCAGTGGCGCACTCGCCCCACCGAGGTCGACCCCGGCGCGGCGCCGGGACTCGGCTCGGCGCCGGCGCTGGTGGCGCGCGGGTTCCTGGTCAACGCGAGCAACCCCAAGGCGGTGGTGTTCATGCTTGCCGTGCTGCCGCAGTTCCTCGATCCCGCAGCCCCGCTGCTGCGGCAGTACCTGATCATCGCGGCGACGATGGTGACCGTCGACATGATCGTCATGACCGGCTACACGGGCCTGGCGGCGCGGGTGCTGACGCTGATGCGCTCGCCGCGCCAGCAGCGCATCACGGGCCGGGTGTTCTCCGGGCTGTTCTTCACGGCCGCCGCGTTCCTGGCCACCGTGCGCCGCGCGGCCACCGCGGCATAACGGCCGGTCAGTGCGGCCGCGGCGCCACCCCGAGCCGCTCGCACGCGGCGTGATACAGGGCGACCACCGCGGTGCGGATCCCCGCCCGGTCGGAGACGGGCTCGAGCCACGGCACCCGCACCGTCGTCTCGATGCCGCCGACCTCGACGACCCACTCGCCGAACTCGGTGTGCACGCCGGTCATGCGGGCGGCGCCCGCCGTGGGTTCCGCGAACGCGCGGACCACGAGCAGGTTGTCGTCGGCGTGGTCGTCGTTCATGTGCCCGGTCACGGCCGCGACGACGGCGGCGTCGAAGGAAGTCACGCCGGCGAGCCTAGCCTCACCGATCGCCGTCGGCGCCCGCCACCCCGACGGTGCGTTCGAGCGCGGCGAGCTCGTCGTCGAGGTGCGCGATCAGGCGATCGAGCTGCGGGACGCTGCGGCTGCACGAGGTGAGCCCGAACGCGATCCGGTCGTCGGTGCTGGTGCAGGTGATGTTCAGGGCCTGCCCGTCGACCGGCACCGACAGCGGGTACAGGGCGTCGACGCGGGCGCCGTTCCAGTACAGCGGCTCGACCGGGCCCGGCACGTTGGAGACGATCACGTTGAACGGCGGCCGCACCACGGCCCGGTTGCCGGTGAGCACCCCGACCGCGAGCGGAGCCATGCCGAGAGCGCTCGTGGCCAGCAGCGCGGTCTGGGACCGGCCCCGCATGGACTCCTTGCCGTCGACCATCGCGTCCCGGATGGCGGCCAGGCGGGCCGCCGAATCGTCGACGTGGGTGGCGAGCGGGCACATCAGCACGCCCACGTCGTTGCCGCCCTCGGTGGTCTTCCCGCGACGCAGCGACACCGGCACCATCGCGACGAGCGGATCGTCGGGCAGGGCCTCGTGGTCGAGCAGATAGGCGCGCAGCGCTCCCGCGGACATCGCGAGGACGACATCGTTGACGGTGGCGCCGGCGGCCTCGGCGACGCGCCGCAGCCGCGTCAGCGACCAGTCGTGCGCGGCGAAGCGGCGGCCACCGGCGATGGACACGTTGAGCATCGTGCGCGGCGCCGTGAGCGACACCGCGCCGCCGCGGCCCCGCAGGGCCCGGTCCACGGTCCCCACCAGCGCGGGCACCATCCCGGCGGCCTCGTCGACGACGCCGCGCACGGCCCGCACGGTCATGCTCGGCAGGTCGAGCGCGGTCCCGACCGCGGAGTGCGGCGGGTCGGCGGACGGGAAGCGCGCCCAGGGCGCCGGCATGTCGGTGCGGTCCGCGTCGGAGCTCAGGGCCCGGTGCAGCAGCCGCATCGCGCCGACACCGTCGGCGAGGGCGTGGTGGATCTTCGTGTAGATCGCGTACCGCCCGTCGGCGAGGCCCTCGATCAGGTGCATCTCCCACAGCGGCCGGCTGCGGTCGAGGAGGGTGCTGTGCAGCCGCGACACCAGGGCGCGCAGTTCGGCGATGCCCCCGGGGCGTGGCAGGGCGTCGCGACGGACGTGGTGTTCGAGGTCGAAGTGCGGGTCGTCCTCCCACGCCCACATCCCCAGGGTGGCGAGGGAACGGACCGCGCGCCGGCGCCACAGGGGCGCGAGGTCGTCACCGGCGAGGGCCGCGTCGAACAGCGCGCGCAGGGAACGGGCGTCGCCGCCCGGCGGCGGCTGCAGCAGGATCAGCCCCCCGACGTGCATGGGATGCTCGCGCGACTCGCCGAGCAGGAACATCGAGTCGATCGGGGACATCGGCAAACGCATGCGAGGTCTCTCCGTTCCCCGGCGACGGGGAACTGGTTAGTGGCGGACCCCCTGTGACCCGCCGGACGCGCGCCGCCGCCGTGAGGTGCCTCACGGCGGCGGATACGTAGCCAGTTGTACGCGATCGATGCGGCCGGTGCCAAGCGCGGCCCCGGCGTGGCGTCACATGTCGAGACCGAGGTCGAGGACGGTCACCGAGTGGGTCAACGCGCCGACGGCGAGGTAGTCGACCCCGGTGCGGGCGTAGTCCGCGGCCACGTCGAGGGTCAGGCCCCCGGAGGACTCGAGGCGGGTCTGCGGCGCGTGCGTGTTGCGCCGTTGGACCGCGATCTGCGTCTGCCACAGCGGGAAATTGTCGAGCAGGATCAGCTCGACGTTCTCGGCGAGCACCTCGTCGAACTGCTCGAGGCTGTCGACCTCCACCTCGCACTCGAGGTCGGGGGCCTGGGCCCGCACGGCCCGCAGCGCCGCGACCACCGAACCGGCGGCGACGACGTGGTTGTCCTTGATCAGCGCGGCGTCGCCGAGACCCATCCGGTGGTTGACACCGCCGCCGACCCGCACCGCGTACTTCTGCAGCGCCCGCAGGCCCGGCAGCGTCTTGCGGCTGTCGCGGATCTTCGCGTCGGTGCCGGCGACGGCGTCGACCCACTGCGCGGTGGCGGTGGCGATCCCGGACAGGTGGCACATCAGGTTCAGCATGGTGCGCTCGGCGGTGAGCAGGCCCCGGGTGGGGGCCTGCACCGTGAGCACCGCCTCCCCCGCCGCGGCGCGATGCCCGTCGACGGCCCGGTCGAGCACCTCGTAGTCGCCGGCACCGAGGACCTCGTCGAGCACCAGCAGACCGATGTCGATCCCGGCGACGGTGCCGGGGCTGCGCGGCACCACCGACGCCGTGGCCACGGCGTCGGCCGGCACCGTGGCGGCGGTGGTCACATCCGGGCCGTAGCGCAGGTCCTCGTCGAGGGCGACGCGCACCAGCGCGAGCGTCTCGTCCCGATCGAGTCCGGCGGGCAGCTCGGTGCTGGCCATTCAGTGTGCTCCTGTGAGTTGTGGTGTGCGCAGCGTGATCTCGCCGTCGGCGTCGAGACGCGTCTCGAGGCTGCGACGCTGCGCGGGGTCGGATTCGGGATGGTCGTCGCGGGTGTGGCACCCGCGGCTCTCGGTGCGGGCGCCG
>NZ_PCZU01000191.1:0-2613 GCF_002887785.1 Rhodococcus sp. ENV425 | reverse complement strand
CCGCGCCAGCTCGGCGAACATCGCGTTGTGGGCGGCGAGATCGGCGTCGTCGTCCCGCTCGGCGGCGCGGTCCACCCGTCGCGCGGTGCGCTCGTCGCTGCGCGACCACTGCACCAGCAGGGCCAGCATCACCAGCACCAGCGGGATCTCCCCGGCCGACCAGGCGATGCTGCCGCCCACCTTCTGGTCAGCGAACAGGTCGCTGTTCCAGGCCAGGCCGAGACCGCGGTAGTAGGACTCGGCCATCACCGTGCCCATGCTCATCAGGGTCACACCGAAGAACGCGTGGAACGGCAGCGAGCCGAACACCATCGCCAGCTTCGTCACCGGCGTCACGTCGCGCGGCGACGGGTCCACGCCGATCACGACCCAGTAGAACAGGTAGCCGCTCATCAGGAAGTGCAGGTTCATCAGCACGTGCGCGGCGTGACTGTCGGCGTTGGCCTCGAAGATCCCGCCCAGGTACAGCGCGTAGAAGCCGCCGACGAACATCACCGACGCGACGACCGGATGGGTGAAGAACCGCGACGGCGGGCTGTGCAGGAACGCCAGGAGCCATTCACGCGGGCCGGGGTAGCCGTCGCGGCCCGCCGGTTTGAAGGCCCGCAGCGCCAGGGTCATCGCCCCGCCGAGGGCGAGCAGCACGGGCGCCAGCATCGACATCGCCATGTGGGCGCCCATGTGCACGCTGAACATCGCCGGCGAGTACATGCCCACGCCCGACGACGTGGCGACCAGCAGCACGAAGCAGCCGGAGAACCAGGCGATCGACCGGCCGACGGGCCAGCTGTCGCCGCGCCGGCGCAGCGTCCACAGCCCGATCGCGTAGCCGACCGCGAGAACCAGGGCGATCGTGCCGAAGATCAGGTCGAAGCGCCACGCGCCGAAGAAGAGGGTGCCGACCGTCGGGGGGCCGTCCAGGTTGTAGCCCAGCTCCACCTCGAGCAGCGACGGCACCGTCGCCGGCGGGGGCGGCGGGGTACGGCCCAGCCCCACGGCCAGTCCGACGGTGGCGGCCAGGATGACGGCCTCGACGGCCGCGAACCGGACGAGCGCGCCCCGGTCGTCGGGGTTCGCCTCGAGGGCGGGCAGCGCGCGGCGCCGCTGCATCCATCCGAGGACGCCCAGGGCGATCAGCGCCAGCGCCTTGGCCACGATCAGCCGGCCGTAGGTGCTGGTGAGCAACTCGTCGGCCGGCAGCCGCACCGCGGCGTTGACGATGCCGCTCAGGGCCATCACCGCGAAGGCCACCCCGGCGACGAACGAGAACCGGCGGGCGGCGAGGTCGGTGTGCGCGCCGCGGCGCCACCCGTGGGCGAGCAGGGCGAACAGGCCGCCCGCCCACACCGCGGCCGCGACCAGGTGCAGCACCAGGCTGTTGGTGGCCATGTCGTGCGATCCGCCCGACGACGAGTGCCCCGTCAGGGCCAGCGGCATCAGCGTCACCAGGGACAGCAGGAGCAGGTACGGCACCCACGACCAGCGCACCGCGGCGCGGATCAGCACCGCCAGGATCAGGGCGAGCGCCGCCGTCCACGCCCACGCGAGCGCGGTGTCGATCTGCCCGATCGCACCCCACAGGTTCTCCGGCTTCAGCGCCTCGGCCAGCGGCTGCCCGGACGTGTCGGACAGGGTCAGCGGCACCAGCACCGCCGAGCAGAACGCCCAGATCAGGGCGGCGGCGCCCGCGGTGCGCATGGCCCGGTAGCCGTCCACGTCGAGCACCCCGCTGCGCTGCGGCGGCACCAGGAACGCGGCGAAGAACAGCGAACCGACCGCGGCGACGGCCGCGACCTCCGCGATCGCCCGCACCGCGGGCAGCCCGTAGGTAGTGAGCGGACCGGGGTCGGGGATGCCCAGCAGCACCAGCGCCTGCGCGGCGGACAGGCCGACCACGATCGGCGCGACGACCGCGGCGACGAGCCCGAGGAGGACGTACAGTGCCGACGTGTTGCGCCGCCCGGCCGGCGGCGAGGACGTCGGCGCGGCCGACGCGAGCTCGGGTGATGCCATACCTAACAGGGTAGGACCTCGACGAGCGCCGCTACGACGGGCCGTCGGAGACGTGCGCCACCCGGCCGGCGGCCGGGTCGAGATCGAACACCGCGCGCAGGGCATCGAGGGTGTCGGCCGCCAGCAGGGCGTCGCAGTGCGGCAGCGCCGCCGCCATCGGCCCGGTCTCGGGACGGTACCCGGGCCGGCCGGCCCGCGGGTTCAGCCAGATCAGCCGGTGCGCGCGGCGGCGCACCCGCGCGACGGCCCGGCCGAGGGCCTGCGGATGGTCGCTGTCCCACCCGTCGGAGGCGACGAACACGACGGCGCCGCGCAGCAGGTTGCCGTGGTGGGAGGCGAGCAACGCCTCGAGGCTGCCGGCGATGTGGGTGCCGCCGTAGCGGTCGACGACCGTGTCGTTGGCGCGGGCGACCGCGTGCTCGGCGGAGCGGTGCGCCAGGGTCGCGGTGAGCCGGGTCAGGCTCGTGGAGAACGCGAACACCTCGGCGTCGCCGGCGCGCACCGCGGCCCGCATCAGGTGCAGGTAGATGTCGGCGTAGCCGTGCATGGAGCGGCTCACGTCGCACAGCACCACGATCCGGCGCGGACGGCGGATCGGGC
>NZ_PCZU01000190.1:60025-63720 GCF_002887785.1 Rhodococcus sp. ENV425 | reverse complement strand
GCCGCAGGCCGCGCAGTTCGCCCCGGAGACCGAGTCCGAGGGCGCCGCCCCGTCCCAGGCCCCGCAGGTCCTCAACATCGCGGACCCGAACGACCTCTCCCAGTTCTCGAACCTGCTCGCCAAGGGCCAGCGGTTCAGCGAGGAGCGCGCCGCCCGCGAGGCCGCTGCCCGCCGCCCGCTGTTCGTCCTTCCGGCCGCCGGCGTCTTCACCTCCAGCTACGGTGCCCGCTGGGGCACCCTCCACGCCGGGGTGGACATCGCCGGTCCGATCGGGACCCCGATCCTCGCGGTCGCCGACGGCACCGTCATCGACTCCGGTCCGGCGTCCGGCTTCGGCATGTGGGTGCGCCTGCGCCACGCGGACGGCACCGTCACCGTCTACGGCCACATCGACCAGTCCATGGTGACGGTCGGTCAGCAGGTCATGGCCGGCGACCAGATCGCCACCATGGGCAACCGCGGCCAGTCGACCGGCCCGCACCTGCACTTCGAGGTGCACCTCAACGGCATCGACAAGATCGACCCGCTGCCCTGGCTCGCGACCCGCGGCATCTCCCTCGGCATCCGGAACGACTGACCTCCGGCGTTTCTCGCGAAACGGGCCCCGCACCGGCTGGTGCGGGGCCCGTTTCGCGTCCGGCCGGGAACCCGGGGTCAGAGCTTGACCATCGGCACGCCGCCGACGAGCATCAGCCGCACCTTCCCGGCGCTGCCGAAGTCGATGACCACCGTCGCCGTCGGCCCGGAGCCGCGGGTCTCGAGGACCGTGCCGAGGCCGTACTTGTCGTGGCTGACCCGGTCGCCGACGGCGAGCACGAGATGGTTGTTGCGCGAGCGCGCGGCCCCGAAACTCGGTGTCGACTGCCGGTCGTCGCCGAACCGGGACGCTCCACCCCCGAAGCCGGAGCCGACTCCGCCGTAGCCGCCCCGGCCCCGGCCGGCTCCGATGGCGTGACCACCGGCCACCCCCGGATCCTCCCGGCGCCACTCCACGAGTTCCTGCGGAATCTCTTGCAGGAAGCGCGATTCCGGATTGGTCACCGGCTGCCCCCAGGCCGAGCGCAGCACCGCCCGGCTCAGGTAGAGGCGCTGCCGCGCGCGGGTGAGCCCGACATAGGCCAGGCGCCGTTCCTCCGACAGCTCGGCCGGGTCGCCGAGCGCTCGCATGTGCGGGAACTGCCCGTCCTCCCACCCGGTCACGAACACCACCGGGAACTCGAGACCCTTGGCGGTGTGCAGCGTCATCAGGGTGACGACCCCGTCGCCCTCCTCGGGGATCTGGTCGGCGTCGGCCACCAGCGACACCCGTTCGAGGAACGCGGCGAGCGAGCCGGGCTCGGGCTCCCCCTCCGCGCCCTCCCGTTCCTCTTCGAGACCCGCGGCATTGCGGGCATCCGAACTGAATTCCCTTGCCACGCTGACCAACTCGTTGAGATTGTCGAGCCGCGTGCCGTCCTGCGGGTCGTCGCTGGCCTCGAGCTCGGCGCGGTAACCGGTGCGGTCGAGGACCGCCTCGACGACGTCGCCGATGTCGACGAGGTCGTTGCCGTCGGCGTCGGTCTCGGTGAGCATCCCCCGCAGCTCGTCCATGAGGTCGACGAACGCGGCGATGGCCTTCTGCGAGCGGGTGTTCAGCAGGGGCACGGTGCCCTCGGCCGCGTCGCGCAGGGCCCGGCCGAACCCGACCGCCGTGCGTTCGGCGTGCACCGCCACGCAGGCCTCCGCGCGGTCGCCGATGCCGCGACGGGGGGTGTTGAGGATACGGCGCAGGCTGACCGTGTCGTCCGGGTTGGCGAGCACCCGCAGGTACGCGACGAGGTCGCGGACCTCCTTGCGCTCGTAGAAGCGCACGCCGCCGACCACCCGGTAGGGCACGCCGTGCCGGATGAACACGTCCTCGAGGGCACGGGAGGAGTTGTTGGTGCGGTAGAACACCGCGACGTCGGCGAACCTGGCCTCGCCGGCGTCGACGAGCCGGTCGATCTCCGCGGCCACGAACTGCGCCTCGTCGTGCTCGTTGTCGGCGACGTACCCGGTGATCGGTTCTCCCGCGCCGGAGTCCGTCCACAACCGCTTCTCCCGTCGTCCGGTGTTGCGCGCGATCACCGCGTTGGCCGCCGAGAGGATGTTCTGGGTGGAACGGTAGTTCTGCTCGAGCAGGATCGTGCGAGCGTCGGGATAGTCGCGTTCGAACTCCTCGATGTTGCGGATCGTCGCGCCGCGGAACGCGTAGATGGACTGGTCGGCATCGCCGACGACACACAGCTCCCCCGGCGCGACCGCATCGTCCGTCACGGTGTCGTCCGCACCGCCCACGAGCGTGCGCACGAGCACGTACTGCGCGTGGTTGGTGTCCTGGTATTCGTCGACGAGAACGTGGCGGAACCGTCGGCGGTAGTACTCCGCCACCTGCGGATGCGCCTGCAACAGTGCCACCGTCTCGCCGATCAGGTCGTCGAAGTCGAAGGCGTTGGCCGCGCGCAGCCGCTGCTGGTAGTGCGCGTAGACCCGCGCGACGATCCGCGGCAGTTCCGCCGCTTCGCGGTCCGCGTCGGCCGCGGCCTCCTCGGGGCCGATCAGCTCGTTCTTGAGATTGGAGATGTGCGTCGCCAGCAGCCGCGCGGAATACCGCTTGACGTCGAGGTCGAGATCCTTGGCGATCATGGTGAGCAGCCGCCGGGAGTCGTCCGCGTCGTAGATGGTGAAGTTCGAGTTCATCCCCGACAGCAGCGCCGACTGCGCCCGCAGGATCCGCACGCAGCTCGAATGGAACGTCGACACCCACATGCTGTTCGCGCGCGGACCGACGAGGTGGGCGACGCGCTCGCGCATCTCGGCGGCCGCCTTGTTGGTGAACGTGATCGCCAGGATCTGGCCCGGCGCCACCCCACGCTCACCCAGCAGGTACGCGATGCGCCGGGTCAGCACCGCCGTCTTGCCGGAGCCGGCCCCCGCGACGATGAGCAGCGGAGACCCCGTGTGGGTCACGGCCTCCCGTTGCTGGGGATTGAGTCCCTCGAGCAGCGCGTCGGGGGTCATCGCCCGCACCCCCGAGTTCGACGCGGGGACGGGACGGCCGGAGGCAACGGGTGTGTTCATCGTGGTACCAAACTACCGGCGATCGCCGACAGCCGTGCCGGCCGGGCCGGGGCGATTCGGCAGGTATGCCTTACTTGGCCGGTTCGGGGACGGGTGGCAAACTGAACGTCATGTCATGCGCTCCACGTCGCCACTATCGGCGACACTTCCATCGGTGTGAGAGCCGATGACCGAGGCCTGACCACACCCGAGGCTTCGGCTGCTGCGCCACCGAAGTCCCGAGCCGACGGCCGGACCGGTAACGCCCGCAGTATCCGAAGCGATCCCAGAGCTGACGCGAGGAGACGACATGAGCACCAACACCGAGGCCGCCGGTTCCGGAGCCAGCGCATCCGACGCTGCCCTGCCCACCACCGAGGCGGAGATCGACGAGCTCCGCAAAGAGATCGACCGGCTCGACTCCGAGATCCTGGCGGCGGTCAAACGCCGCACCGAGGTCTCGCGCATCATCGGCCAGACCCGCATGGCCTCCGGCGGTACCCGCCTGGTGCACAGCCGCGAGATGAAGGTTCTCGAGCGCTTCAGCGAGCTGGGCCAGGAGGGTCACACCCTGGCCATGCTGCTGCTGCGGCTCGGCCGCGGCCGTCTGGGTCACT
>NZ_PCZU01000190.1:58279-59931 GCF_002887785.1 Rhodococcus sp. ENV425 | reverse complement strand
CCGAGTCCCGCCGGTACGCCCCCGAGCCCGTCGGTCCCGACGCTCGGGGGCGTCACCGTCGCGCAGGTCACTGCAGCGCGATGTACTTCGTCTCGAGGTACTCCTCGATGCCTTCACTGCCGCCCTCGCGGCCCAGCCCGGAGGCCTTGACACCGCCGAACGGCGCCGCCACGTCGGAGATCACGCCCCGGTTGACGCCCACCATGCCGGACTCGACGGCCTCGGCCACCCGCAGCGCCCGGTCCAGGCTCTGCGTGTAGATGTACGCGGCCAGTCCGTATTCGGTGGCGTTGGCCGCATCGATCGCCTCCTGCTCGGTGTCGAACCCGGCCACGGCGGCGACGGGGCCGAACACCTCCTCCCGCAGGATCCGGGCCTCGGCCGTCACCCCGTCGAGCACGGTCGCCGGGTAGTACCACCCCGGGCCGTCGGGGACGGATCCGCCGAGCCGGAGGCTCGCCCCGGCCCCCACCGCGTCCTGCACCAGCGCGCCGACGGTCTCCCGCTGGCCGGCGTTGATCAACGGCCCGAGTGTGGTGCCGGGGTCGGTGCCGCGCCCGAGCCGGTACTGCGCCATCCGCTCGGTCAGCTTCTTCACGAACTCCTCTCGCACCGAGTTGGCGACGTGGAAGCGGTTCGCGGCCGTGCACGCCTCGCCGCCGTTGCGTAGCTTCGCGGCCAGCGCGCCCTCGACCGCGGCGTCGAGGTCGGCGTCGTCGAACACCAGGAACGGCGCGTTGCCGCCCAGCTCCATCGACGTGCGCAGCATCGCCTTCCCGGCCCGCTCGGACAGGGCCCGGCCGACCCCGGTGGAACCGGTGAAGGTCAGCTTGCGCAGGCGGGGATCGTCGATCAGCGGACCGGTGACCGCCCCGGCGCGCGACGTCGGCAGCACGGACAGCACCCCCTTCGGCAGGCCGGCCTCGGCGAACAGCTGGGCGAGCAGCAGCATCGTCAGCGGGGTCTCCGACGCGGGCTTCATCAGGATCGTGCAGCCCGCAGCGAGGGCGGGACCGATCTTGCGGGTGCCCATCGCGAGCGGGAAGTTCCACGGCGTGATCGCCAGGCACGGTCCCACCGGCTGCTTCGTCACCAGGATCCGTCCGTTGCCCGCGGGCGCGTGGGTGTAGCGGCCCGCGATCCGCACCGCCTCCTCGGCGAACCAGCGGAAGAACTCGGCACCGTACTTGGCCTCGGCCCGGCTCTCCGGCAGGGCCTTGCCCATCTCCAGGGTCATCAGGAGCGCGAAGTCCTCGGCACGTTCGGTGATCCGCGCGAACACCGAACGCAACAGTTCGCCACGTTCGCGCGGCGGGGTCGCGGCCCACTCGTGCTGGACGGCCACCGCGGCGTCGAGGGCGCGGACGGCGTCCGCCGGACTCGCGTCGGCGACGTCGGTGAGCGTGTCGCCGGTGGCGGGATCGTGGACGGGGAAGGTGGCGCCGTTCTCTGCGGCCACCCACTCCCCGCCGAGGAACAGTTCTGTCGGTACGGTCCGGATCAGTTCTTCGGTGTCCATGACCCACATCATGCGCTCCACGACCCGAGCGGATTCCGAACCCGCCGGTAACTGCGGCCCCGCACTAGGCTCTGAATTCATGAGCGACGTGACTCGAACCGCACCGTGGCAGCAGCTGTCCCAGCACCGTTCG